>DOWI01000118.1 GCA_003519645.1 Oscillospiraceae bacterium | reverse complement strand
ATCGAAATTTCGTCCCTTCCGAGCCGATAAAAAAGCGGTTCTTGCCTCGATGCCTAAACCTGATTCATCCAAACCCGCCAATCTTCAGGTGAAGGTCACCTCGGGACGCAACCCTGTTCCGATTTACGACGCACGTGTAACCATAACCAGAGCCGGATTTTCAACTCAAAAGGTGCATAAAACCGTCCGAACCGACGGCAGCNNCCTGCACAATAGAAGTCTCGGCCAACGGGTACTGCGGTGCACGTTATTCAGGCATACCCCTCTATAACGGGATCACTGCAATCCAGTATATTGACCTGATTCCCCTTCCGTCCGGGCAGAAAGATCTTACGATTCTGTTCCAAGAATCCCGTAAGCATACCGACAATCAATCATGAACTGTTCATAACAACGGGTGGGAAGTGCAGCATTGAAAAAGTTTACCTTTCTTAAAAACGCCTTTATATTAACAGCAACATCTCTTCTACTGCGTACAGTCGGAATCTTTTTCCGCGTTTATTTATCCAATAAAATCGGCGCCGAAGGTATGGGCCTNNATATATATATTAGCATCAACCTTTGCAACCTCAGGCATTTCAACGGCAGTTACGCGGCTGGTAGCCGAGCAGGCGGGTCAGTGTACCCGCAAGAGCGTCCGCCGTATTCTTCGGCGCGCCATCTCCGTCAGTCTGGCAATCGGAATGGCATCAACTCTAATCATCATACTGGGGGCAGAACCAATTGCCCGCTACGGTTTGGGCGATCTGCGTGCCGTCCCTGCCCTGCAAATCCTATCCCTCGGTCTGCCGTTTATGGGAATTTCCTCCTGCTTGAGAGGATATTTCATCGCGAGGCGAAAGATATCACGCTCTACCAACGCACAGCTGCTGGAGCAATTCATCCGGATTGCCGTAATCATCCTGATCATTGACCGTTTCTCTTCCATGGGAATCGGTGCTGCCTGCGCTGCGGTAATGATTGCTGATACCCTTGCTGAAACAGGAGCCTGCCTGCATCTGGCGATCGGTTATCTTCGTGACAGAAGGCGTCTGCCCACCTTTACATCTGGCAGCGCTTCAAAAAGGCCGCGTATTCTGCGCAAGCTGCTTTGTATCGCCGTGCCCATTACTGCCGGGCGCTATCTCAACACCGCACTGCGTACCGTCGAGAATCTGCTGGTTCCCAACTGTCTTACAAAATTCTCCGGATCGCGTGGTCGCGCGCTGTCCGAGTTTGGTATGCTTAAAGGAATGGCAATGCCCATCTTGTTTTTCCCGTCCACCGTTCTGTCAGCCTTTTCAACCCTATTGATTCCCGAAATATCCGAAGCTGCGGTGCTTCATAAAAAAGGTAAGGTAAACCAGGCGGTAATTCAGTCCCTCAGGATCACCCTGCTTATGTCCATTCCGATTAGCGGTCTGTTTACAATGTTTTCGGGGCAGCTTGGAATGCTGATCTACCAAAGCAACGAGGTGGGTTTTCTCATTGGCGTACTTGCCCCGATTATGCCGTTCATGTACCTTGAGAGCGTGGTTGACGGGCTTCTTAAGGGGCTTGATCAGCAGGTCAGCTCTCTCAAATACAGTGTGCTTGATTCGGTGATCCGCATTGCTGCAATCGTGTTAATCGTGCCAATACAGGGAATCAAAGGCTTTCTGTTTATTATGATTTTAAGCAATATCCTGACGGCATCCCTAAACATCCATCGTCTTTTGACTGTAACCCAGGTAAACATGCAATGGGCGCAGTGGATCCTAAAGCCCCTTCTGGCCATCACAACCTCCTGTGTTGGGGCTTTCATGCTTTATAGGATATTATGCAATGCCGGATTGCTGGACATGGTAGCCATCTGCCTTGCATCGGTGGTAGTAATCCTTGTGTACACCCTTCTTCTGTTTTTGTTCGGGTGTCTGAACAAAAGGGATATTAAATGGGTGAGACCGGTAAGGCGGTCAACCTAAGCCGGGGGCAAATCAGACTTAACCGCCCAAGCCGGTCACATAAAAAGGCGGGATGTGGCATCCCGCCTTTTTGTTTATGTAAATAAGTAACGGAAAGATGCCAATGATGTTTTTACAATCCATATTTCCCTTGCATATTTTATGTTTTTATATAAAAACAATCTTGCTCCCATTTCACCGGGTTTGTATCAATGTATTCCCATATTTTTTGATAGTCCTCGTCATTGCGAATAATATGGTCGTGAACGACCGTTGCCAAATATGTTTTTCAAAGGGCGGCAATAATCCCTGCTTGACCATTTTAATATATTCAATGGTTGAGTACCGCTTAAACGATTGCACAATTTCCGCCCCTACATCACCAAATAATATTTCACGGTTATTCGTACATATTGTAACAAAATAGGCTCCGTTTTTACTGTAATCATATCCATTTAACCGATTGGATTTTCGTTTTGGTAATTCCATATCGTAGTCACCCTCTACATTAAAAACGGGCTGTAAATCTGAATCACTTGGTTTATTCTCCCTCCGTCAGCTTCCTACTCTATGCGTACGGCGGTTCCGGATGCCGAAACCATCAGCATGCCATTATTTGTGCCAAGAACCTCATAGTCAATATCGACACCTACAACGGCGTTTGCTCCAAGCTGATAGGCGCGCTGTTCCATCTCGCGCAGTGCATTTTCCCTGGCACGTGTCAGCTCATCCTCATAACTGCCCGAACNNCCTCGCCAAAAACAATGCCTTTGTATTCAACAATTTTTTTGCCTTCGATTGATGGTGTTGTTGTAATATGCATTTCTTTCCTCCTCAGAGTTTTATATTCTGCTATATCTAAAATTTTATCCTGTTTCCATTATAACAGATACTCCTCCTTACGCATAGAATGAAGTAAAAAGAAAGGAGGAATATCTGTTGACCATGGACCCGGTCTGGACAGGCGTGTTTATCGGAGCATCCGCACTTGTTATAATCGTTCTGTCTATTATTATAAACCGCAAGCATAAAAAAACTGCCTCCATTGCAGGAAAACCCGTGCCGCTTTTTTCGACCATTCCGGAACTGAATGAAGCAATCGAGTTTACCGGTTTCGCATATGATGAGAGCCAAGATATATTTTATTCCCTCATGAATCCATGGCAGAGAGACTTCGGCTACTGTAGATTTTACGATGAAGCTATGGCAACCTTAAGTATGATTATAGATGCCGAACCCATCTACTTTGATTATGACGGCAGGCATTGGCTGATACAATTCTGGAAGGGCCAATACGGTATGACCACAGGCGGAGAGGTAGGTATCTATTGCACAGACAGCGATGATACCGAACTGATCGACTGGAACGGAAGACTTTATAAATGTGTTTCTGATGATGAGCGATTAGATATATATCAGACCTTATACAAAAACAGCCACCCCCTTTTTACCCGCCACGAAAAGCATTGGTGGCTGACCGGATTTGTACTCGGAGAGTTCTCGCAACCTGAAGAACTTTCTATGATCATTCGTCTGACTTTTAAGGATTTAGAAATGCGTGACGCCTTTTTGAAAGGACTGCGTGAGGCCGGATACAGCCCGCAGGAATACCGTGTAAAACGAGATATGGTTGCGATTTATTACGGAACGCCACACACTTCACAGCCACTTACCAGAACCAAAATCACAGACAGTCTGACACAGAGCAGAAATAGAGAATTCTGCGAAATCTACCAGAGAATAACCGCTCCTTTCAATTCGATCACCGATAAACTCAACGCCCTGCGCCAAGAGAATGAAGAATTGTACAATATGGCAATTCATTTCGGTAAGCAGAGGGAGTTGTTCCAATCTCTTAACAAACTGAAGAGAGAGAGGGAAGCTGCCAATGACAATCAACAATCGTCTGAATAAGCTGTATGAAACTGCCGCCCGTATTCCTTTTAACAACCGCTCTAAAATCGTCATATTCAGCGACTGTCACAGAGGAGAAGGAAGCTGGGCGGATAATTTTGCAAAAAACCAGGGACTTTATTACCACGCACTAAACCATTATTATGATAGCGGTTTCACGTATATTGAGCTTGGAGACGGGGATGAACTTTGGGAAAACAAAAGGCTGCAGGATATTGTGGATACCTACCGCAATATATATCGTTTATTTTCCCGATTTTATTCAAAAAACCGTCTTCATATGCTTTTCGGAAATCATGATATGGAAAAAAGAAATCCAAAAAAAACGAAATGCCTGGATACAATTTTTGATTCCCGTAAGAATTGCATGTGTGCTTGTTGTCCAGGTATTCAATTTCCTGAATCATTGGTTCTAAAGCACGAGAACAGCAATCAAGAAATACTGCTGATTCACGGGCATCAGGCCGATTTTCTTAATTACAATCTTTGGATGATATCGCGTTTTCTTGTCAGATACGTCTGGAAACCACTCGAAGCAATCGGCGTACGTGACCCGACCAGTGCGGCCAAAAACTATAAGAGGCGGATCTCGGTTGAACGTAAGCNNACTGATAGATTGGGTAAAAAAAGGAGACTGCATGTTGATTGCGGGGCATACACATCGACCGGTGTTTCCTTCGGCAGAAGAACCCGCCTATTATAATGACGGAAGCTGTGTGCATCCCCGCTGCATCACCTGTATTGAGATTGCAGGCGGCGAAATTATGCTTGCCAAATGGGCGTATTTCATTAAAAAAGACGGTACTGTATCTGTTGGACGTGAAATGCTGGAAGCCCCCAGGAAATTGAGCCCTGAGTCGGTCAAAACCAGATAGCCAATACCACCGGCTAAGCTAAGCCGGTGGTATTGACTATAACGGTTTTGCTTTTTTCTTCCCTTTTTTTGCCTTGCCCTGAATTTCGGGTACAGGGTGAACCGTGTTTTTTTTGAAATGGTTTCGCTGATGGGTTTCGGTTCCGTGGGGCTCTTCCGGGTCAGGTCGGCGCATACCCGCCTTTGCCATGTGTAATCCCTCCTTCATCGATTAATAGTATTACACACTTTGCAGGTTTTATTTTCAATTACCGTTCTTTTGTTCGGGCTTTCTTCTGATAAACAGAAAACAGGCTGTAACCAGGATGGGACATCCGAGCACCAACACGGCTCGTTTTCTATCTCGGTTTTTGCTTTCATTTGAATGAGAATTTATAATTCTTGATGCCCGGCTGGTATCGGAAGATACCGCATTCGGCGGGTGATCGCCTTGGGGTACAGTTTTCGGTTCATCCTTTATGAAACCACTCGAAATATTGTAAGAAATATCGCCTGTCGCTTTACTTTGACTGGTTGTGGTGATGCGCGCGGCTTTTTTTGTTGTGTTTCGGGTGGTTTTGTTGCCCCTCTGAGTGACTGTTTTACTTGCCGTACTTGTTGAAAGCTTTATCCTTGTTGTGGTTGTAGACCTAGTATTTGTTATTACAGGATCTACTACTGAAAGGGCTCTCACGTCAACTGTTTTCTCTGATGTACCTATAATAAAAATGCAAATACCGGTGATGTATATATCCCCCTTGGTATTTGCAAATTCGCTGATATCCTTGCCTTCATAGCTCTTGCCGTTGTACATTCCGGTTGTCAGCCCCCGAAGTGAGAGTTCACCCTTAAGCGGAATTGATGATGCTTGAATGTCACCAGTAGCAGGGTCAATGGTCGCACCGTGAACTACAGGGTTGATAACCACTGTCTGGGACTCTCCCGTACTGCTTTTGAAAAAAATATGAAAGCTTGTCTGAACAAAAGGTGTAAAATCATAAGCAATTCGGTCAGTATACGNNAAGCAATTCGGTCAGTATTTATGTTAAATATAATCTCGTCACCAAGTATATGCTTCATTCCCGGCCATAATCCGGCAGTGTTCCCGAATTTCCAAACGCTGTTTGAAATCCAAAGCGCTGCATTGGACACCTCCCCAAATAAGACTGCATCAACAGAAGTCCAGTCCAACGTGTTTTCTGACATCAGGCTAATCCCCTGAGCAGAGGCAGTATAACAAAATGAAAGCAATGTTCCCAGCAGAAAAATAACAATCAGAAGCCTTAGAAATCTCATAAGACATTCTCTCCCGCGACGTATATTTGCCATTTCCCCCATTTGTTGTATATTATATCAATAATACTAAATTCGACATTTTTCGTCAATTTTATGTGAATTTTTATCACATTTAAAAAGCCGCCGCAAACTCTGGGAAATTATCTGATTCTCAACTGTATTTAGGTATTGATTTACTTTCAGGATATGTGATAGAATATGTGAATAGTTTTATAATTTGATGATTTTATAGATTGAAACGGAGGATGCCGCGTTGATTGCTATAATCGATTATGGTGCGGGCAATCTTCGCAGCGTTGAGATGGGTATTCTCAGGGCGGGTGCAAGGGCTAAGGTAACCGGAGATGCAGCCGAAATCTCGGCTTCGGATGGTGTGATTCTGCCCGGGGTGGGTGCGTTTGGGGATGCAATGTCGGCGCTTGACCGCAGCCGACTGATACCGACCATTCTGGAGTTTGCGGCTTCGGGGCGTCCGTTTCTCGGGATATGTCTCGGCATGCAAGCTCTTTTTGATGGGAGTGAGGAGGGTGCCGACATGAAAGGGCTGGGTCTAATCTCGGGATTTGTCCGTCGGCTTCCGGAATGCGGGCTGAAAATCCCCCACATGGGATGGAACAGCCTAAACGCTGTAAAGGAAAGTCCTCTTTTCAAAGGGCTTCCCCCTTTCCCTTATACCTATTTCGTTCATTCCTTCGCCTGCCACGCCAAGCACCGCGATGATGTTCTGGCAGAAACCGAATACGGGGGTTTGTTTCACTCTGCGATTCAGCGGGGAAATGTGATGGGTCTACAGTTCCATCCTGAAAAATCCGGAAGAACGGGGCAGATTATATTGAAAAATTTTGCTGCTATGTGTACTGTCGGGGAGGCGGAATGATGTATGCAAAACGGATTATACCCTGCTTGGACATCAAAAACGGGCGGGTTGTAAAAGGAGTCAATTTTGTCAGCCTGCGTGATGCTGGTGATCCCGTGGAGGTGGCGGCGGCATATTCGGAATCAGGTGCCGATGAGGTTGTATTTCTTGATATTACTGCTTCCCACGAACAGCGTACGACGGTTATCGCGCTTGCATCCCGCGTGGCGGAACATCTTTCTATCCCTTTTACTGTTGGGGGCGGGATACGCAGTGTTGAGGATTTCCGAGAGGTGCTTTTATGCGGTGCGGATAAGGTATCAATCAACTCGGCTGCAATTGAACGCCCCGAGTTAATCTCCGAGGCGGCTGAAAAATTTGGCAGCCAATGCGTTGTTGTTGCAATTGACGCTCGCAGCCACAGCGACGGTTCGGGCTGGGATGTGTATAAAAACGGCGGCAGAATCAATACCGGGCTTGACGCGCTGGAATGGGCAGAAAGGGTTGAGCGGCTGGGTGCCGGTGAAATTTTGCTAACCAGCATGGACTGTGACGGAACCAAAAAAGGCTATGATCTTGCACTTACTGCGGCGGTTTCAGGCAGGGCGCGAATCCCGGTAATCGCTTCGGGCGGGGCGGGCAGCATACAGCATTTTGCCGATGCTTTTTTGATTGGCAAAGCAGACGCTGTCCTTGCTGCATCCCTCTTCCATTATCATGAGGTGGATATTCCGGAACTGAAGGGGTATCTTGGGGCGCGTGGAATCCCTGTGCGTCCTGTGCTTTAAATGAGCCTTCCCCGGCAAGTGGTTGGGTATTAACCCCCAAAGTTTATATTAAATCCAGAGATTAAAATTCAACATACACCGGTTGTATTCCGGTGGTTGTATGCGGCTGAATCCACCGAAAGATCAACAAGAGAGGAATTGATATTTTTATGGCATCAAAGTATGTTTTTGTAACCGGAGGCGTGGTATCTGGTCTTGGCAAGGGAATTACTGCGGCTTCACTCGGTAGACTTCTTAAATGTAGGGGGCTCAGTGTGTCTGTAAAGAAGCTGGATCCCTATCTCAATATTGATCCGGGCACCATGAACCCGATACAGCATGGTGAGGTGTTTGTTACGGACGACGGCGCTGAGACCGACCTCGATCTTGGCCACTACGAACGTTTTATTGACATCAGTCTGAGCCAAAATAGCTCGGTCACCTCCGGAAAGGTTTACTGGAATGTTCTGCAAAAGGAACGCAACGGCGACTATAACGGCGGCACCGTTCAGGTTATTCCGCATATCACCGATGAAATAAAAAGGCGGATTGCCCTGGATTCTGATAAATATGATGTTCATATTATAGAAATTGGGGGAACGGTAGGAGATATTGAAGGCCTGCCCTTTCTTGAGGCCATCCGCCAGTTCAGCATTCAGCACGGACGTGCAAACTGCCTGTTTCTGCATGTGACGCTCGTTCCTTATATTGCAGCATCCCAGGAAATGAAAACCAAACCCACACAGCATTCTGTCAAGGAGTTGCTTTCACTTGGTATCCAGCCCGATATCATTGTATGCCGGGCAGAAAACCAATTGTCACAGGATATTAAGGATAAAATTGCTCTTTTCTGCAATGTCCAAAAGGACTGCGTTATAGCCAACTGTGATGTTCCGCTGTTATATGAAGCCCCTCTTGTGCTAGAACAAGAGGGACTTGCACATATCGTCTGCCGCCACTTCGGTCTTGACGAGCTGAAACTTGACTTGACAGAGTGGACAAGCATGGTTGAAGCACTTCGCTACCCAAAAGAGAGCGTAACCATTGCGCTGGTCGGCAAGTATATTGAGCTGCGCGATGCATACCTCAGTATCGCCGAGGCGCTTAAGCATGGCGGCATTCCAAGTGATTCAGCTGTAAATATAAAATGGATAGACTCCGAAAAGGTAACATGGGAAAACGCAGCCCAAACCTTCTGCGATGTAGATGGAATTCTTGTGCCAGGCGGATTTGGAAAACGCGGCATTGACGGTAAAATTGCAGCGGCTCGGTATGCAAGAGAAAACAAACTTCCATATCTCGGAATATGCCTCGGCATGCAGGTGGCAGTGATTGAGTTTGCCCGCAATGTTCTGGGATATGCCGATGCAAATTCAAGCGAAATCGATCCCACCACAACCCATCCCATCATTAATCTTATGCCGGATCAGCTGAATGTGAATCAGCTCGGAGGTACAATGCGGCGGGGCAAGTATCCCTGTGTTCTTGATATTAACTCAAAAGCATATCAGGATTATGGTGAGGAGCTCATTTATGAGCGTCACCGCCACCGTTATGAGCTTAATAACGACTACCGGGAAGAGATCGAAAAGAGCGGCATAATCCTTGCGGGTATTTCACCGGACAAGCATATCGTCGAGATGATCGAAATTGCCGATCATCCGTGGTTTGTGGGCTGCCAATTCCATCCTGAGTTTAAGTCCCGTCCAAACCGCCCCCATCCGCTGTTCCGCGGTCTGATAGCTGCCGCTTTAAAAAACCAAAAATCCCGTTAGATGACCACGCACCGACCCATCTTTATAGAAAAACTCCCCTCCGTCGGGCTTCTGCCTGCACCTCCCTCCTTGAGGGAAACCTCGGCTCCCTCAAGGAGGGAGCTGTCGCCCGTGGCGACTGAGGGAGATGTTTTTTACTTTGAAAGTCATTTTCTGACCACTTCCTCAAGAGAGGGCATATAAATCACAATCTGCGGATTTTTTGTTGGAGTGACTTTCATTGCCCACTTTCTGACGTAACAGTCAAAACAAAAAATGCGCCTCCTATAAATAGGAGGCGCTAAGTCTATATGCTAAAACAGCAATTGAGGAGTGATGATATGCCGTTTTTCCGTTTTGGGAAAGACAGTATGGTGCTGGGGAAACAAACCAAAATTATGGGGATACTGAATGTCACCCCGGACAGCTTCT
>DOWI01000157.1 GCA_003519645.1 Oscillospiraceae bacterium | reverse complement strand
GTTACGCCCGGTCAAACGCACTAAATGAGTTTCAAACTAACTACTTGCACGAGCTCATATCACTGCAGAACGAATATGAGGTGAAACGGTATGCAGAAGAAATGTCAGAGCTTTAATGATGGAGTGGTGCGCATTTACACTGTAGGCAACACGGCGGCACCGGGTGAGATGCCGGTTGACGGTTTAACGTTGTTGGTGTCGTTGAGATACGACGAGCGAATGGTCGGAATAACAAGGTATAACATGGCGCAGCAGTCTAATTTTCGNNTACAACCGAATGCGTTGCAGTCCCGAACGACGGCAAGCAATACGATATTAAAATGATTCAACACCCGTATGACATTGAACCGCCCGCTATGGATTTATCACTCGAAAGGCGGGTGACCGATTATGCAATTGAATGATTTCCGCGACATTTTGCTTGAGGCGGATGGAAACATCACGAAACGATTTGGAGCAGGAACAGGCAATTACACCGTATGGACGCCCGGGGGCATTGACAGAGTAATGTCTGATGACACTGGCGACGAAAATGTTCAGCGGGTGTACGTTGACCGATATACAAAGCTCGACAATGACCCCGTTGTTCAGGCAATATGGAACGCGCTTGAAGGAGCGTTTATTTCATTCGAGTATGAGCAAGACACCGAAAACGACACCAAATACATTCACCACACATTTACATGTTACATTCAAATAAATTAAGGAGGAATATTTTATGACTTATATTGGCAAACCAATCGGCGCGCGTAAACTGACATGGTTTCCGCTTGTAAGCGGTCCCGGGACCGGAGCCGCAACATATGGCGCGCCTGTGAAACTTTCGCGTCTTATAACCATAACCGCGACGCCTATCCTAATGGAGGGCATGCTCGAATCAGACGACGGCATAGAAGACGACCTGTCCTATGTGGTCGGTTATGACGTTTCGATTAACGCATCGCAGTTAACCGACTCGATTCGCTCGGTGTTACTTGGACACACTCTCGACGATTCCGGAGGTTCCCTTGTCGCCGATACAGATGTTGCACAAGAAGGCGCGCTTGCTTGGGAAGAGCTTATTTCAAGCAACGCCTCTGCCACGCCCAAGTACAAAAAGGTTGTGCTTTACAGAGGTAAATTCAAAGAGTTTGCCGAAACGGCGAATACAAAGGTACAGGGCGGAGTAACATTCCAGACACACAACATTACCGGACGTTTCTTGCGCCGCAATGACGGGTCGATTAAATATACTCTCCGCGAAGATACGCCCGGCGCATCCGCCGCAAAGTTGGCCGCATGGTTTGATATCCCGCAAGAGAGTGGCACAACTTTTGAAGAAACAGTCGCTAAGCCTGTCGCAGATCCCGTAGCAGGAGCCGTTGCAGCCGGAACCAATGTTGGATTGACTTCCGAAACCGAAGGCGCTTCCATTCGTTATACCCTTGACGGAGGCGCCCCGAACGCAGGAAGCACTATCTATGACGGTCCCATCACAATCAACTCTGCAACAACAATCAAAGCAATTGCTTTCAAATCAGGAATGAATGCCTCTGATATTTTCGAGGCGGCTTACACATTATCGTAAGGAGGTTATGGGGCGGGTGAAACCGCCCCTAAATCATTATGAAAAATGATATTACTGAATTTTATCCATTTGAAAATTACGCCACATTTGACCGCGTCAGAAAATTAAAGTGGAATAACAACGCGACATTACAGGCGATATCATATTTTAACATCGTTCACGGAAAGAAAATTACAAGAAACAATCTGATAGAGGGGCTTGCTTCCGGTGCTGTGGAGTATATCATTGCTGCACTTTATGGGGCGCTATGCGCGGCGTCAGAAAAAATAACGCTACCGGTATTTAATCGAATTTACAAGTCTGAAAACCTATCCGAATACATTACCGCTGTATATGAAGGCGCAAAAGCAAACGAACCGGAACCAGTCATAAAAGACACAGGCGCCGACCTTGATACTGACTGGCCGGACACTCAAAAAGAGGTAAAAAAAAAGAAACTTGTGACGACTTCGGCTATTGGCTCTGGTTCGCAAAAAGCAAAATCGGCCTCTCGCTCGACGAAATCAAAGAAACCACATACAGAGGGTTAATTGCGCTTTATTGGCGTTATTGGGACGATAAAGGCGTCAATGTTTATGACGGAGATGATATTTAATGGCGAGATTCCACACAGAGGGGCTGGACGACATTATTGATGACATGATCGCTATGGGGCAATCCACAGGTGAGCTCGCGGACGAAATGTTGTTTGCAGGTGCAGAGGAAGTCAAAAAGGCGTGGAAAACATCGATTAGAAGAAATAAGCTCATGAAAAACAGGCTGATAGACAAAAGCGACNNCTATTCCAGAACGGTGAAGCGCATTGGAGACATAAAAAGCGTTGACATTTACCCGCAGGGCAAAGACCGAAAAGGTGTAAAAAACGCCGAGAAAGCATTTATTAATCACTACGGAACCAGCGAGATTGATGCAACATATTTTGTGGACGATGTGGACGATATCGCAGGGCCGATAGTCGAAACTAGGCTCCGCGATATTTTTGATAATTGGTTAAAAAAACATGGAATGAGGTGACTGCATGGCTAAGCGCGAAATTAGAACAGTATTTGCGTTAGATGGTGAAGCTAAGTATAAAGACGCTATAAAGTCTATCAACAAAGAGCAGTCACTTCTCAAGGCGGAAACAAGAGCTCTTGTATCCCAGTATGATTTGACCGGGGACGCTCAAAAGTCGCTCGGCGTCAAAGCTGAAAGTTTAGCAAAGCAGATTGAACTCCAAAAGAAAAAAGTTGATGAAGCGAAAAATGCAGTAGAGCAATCTTCGAAAATTTATGGTGAAAACTCAAATCAAACGCAAGAATATAAAATCCAAGTTGCGCGGGCCGAAACTGCGCTGAATAAATTGCAATCGCAGCTTGTCAATACAAATAAACAAATCGCATTGAACGAAAGCGGCCTTAAAAAAGCTGGTGACGCTGCCGAAAAAGCCGGAAAGAAAATGCAAGACATCGGCGGCAAAATGGATAAAGTC
>DOWI01000441.1:5445-11179 GCA_003519645.1 Oscillospiraceae bacterium | reverse complement strand
GTCGGCTCTGCCGAGCTCGATTCAGGCGAGGAAGAACCGCCCCCAGAACCCGAGCGTGGCACCGGCAGTCATCTTGTTTGGGAGAACTTCAACAGCAAGGATATCGGTGGCGCTACATCTTCATGGTGGGGCACCTCGTTCCCCAATGCACGTTACGGTGTATATCTTGATAATGACAAGTGGTTTCGTTTTCAAGGCGGTAACCCCAATCTTCACTTTGGTTTTTCGAAGGAGGGCGCACCGCTTAGCTTCCAATCCGATGACTGGCTATCGTTTTATATTGAAACCGGCGACAAGCAGGATACACTTCTTCGTCCATGGATTAAAGACGAGGTCAACAGCTACGAGCCCAAAGACAGCTTCTCCTACAAGCTGGTAACCTCCGGCAATAATACCGTTACGGACGGCACAGGATGGGTTGTGACAATTCCCGCCGGCTTTAAAGGCTGGGTGCTCTTACCATGGGATTCCTTCAAGGACATTCCTTGGGAAGACGGCGGAGCAGGCTCTGTACCCTTCGACTGCTTAACGATATTTGACCTGAATTTGATGGGCTCTGACCGCTCTGTTGATTTCGGGATTGACGATCTTGCGGTGGTGTATGACCTGAACGCATTTATCGCCGGGTTAAAAGCAAAGCCCCCACGTACGCCCGATGCCCCACCCGAGGGCCCCGAGTATGAAGATATTACCGTACCCTATCAGGTTTGGGAAGATTTTGAGGATAAGGAGCCGGGTCCCGCAACCACCGGATGGTGGGGTAACCCCATCCCCGGAACCGTCTATGTTTCCGACGCCAACGGAAAACATCTTGAATTTAACGGCGGTGACAGCAATTCTCATTTTGGAATCGATAAATCCGATACTCCTGTGACAATGCGCCCCGGAGACTATCTTGCCTTTTATCTGGATACCGATATTGCTGCAGATACTCGTATGCTGCTCTATCTTAACGATGGCATCGACAGCGGAATGAAAGCCAGCGAAACCGCATCTTTTACATACTGGACATTGCAAAGCGATGGAATGTTAATCGAACATCCGCAATCCCAAATCATGAGTTTTTCGTCGGGTTTCTCCGGAATGGTGATTGTACCCAGCGAAGCGTTTCTTAACAGTCCGTTTTATCCGCTGTTAAAATTTGATATTAACCTTTTCACATCTGACTCACAGGCGAAATACAAATTTGACGATTTGACCATTGTATATGAATTCGATACATTTGTAAGTGATACTCGTGATCAATGGGGCGTTGTGCCCCCGCCTGAGGATATCTTGATTGAGCGTAACGGCTCTGATGCTACTCCAATCGGCGCAGATGTGTTTGAAAATCTACAGCTCAGCGGAAGCCGCCTGACGGTTAAAATTAAAGAAGACTGGGATCTTTATACGTGGAAGTTTGACGGGGTTGACATTACAGCACCCGCTTCATTCGTGCCCTTGATTCAGACTGATTTTACAGAAAAAGCGCAGATTCTGAAAAAGCATCCCCAACTAATCGCATATTTCATCAAGACAGACAGTTTGCCGGGGCAGGCGCTGTTCAACATTTATCTTGAGGATGTATGTATGGAGCCATACCTTTATTCATATCAAAATGGGAAGTTGAAGCTTTTGTCATATAACCCCTATGTCACGGAAGAGGGTTATGCGGAGGTGCTACTCAAAGAAGGCGGTATATATGTCTTTACCGACGAAAAGATACAAGGAGCAGATGTCGACAACGGCAATTGGGATGCCGAGAAGACCGGCTCTGCACCAACAGGTGACGGTATACCAATGTTTGCGCTGGTTGTTGCGCTGCCGGTCAGCGCGTCCCTGCTGATTGTGATGAAAAAGAGAAAGGCGGGTGCGGTGTAATGAGAAACAATAAAAGTGTAATTTTCCTTGTGGGATTGCTCATACTTGCCCTTTTGGTATCCGGATGTCGTGATACAAATCGCAGTGAATCCTCTAAGTCAACTACCACCTCGTCCGAAACAACATCGACGCAATCACAAGCATCAGAAACTGAAAGCGAGGATTTGACCACAACGTCGGAGGGAAGCAGCATGACAGAAAACTCACAGACAGAACCGACTAAAAAAAGCATAGGCGATACAAAAACGAGCGGTAGTAAAGTCCAGACGGATGGGAATTATAAGCTACAGCTTAAACAGTCGGACTACATCGCTGATGCGGCGTTATGGAAAACACCTTTGCTACGCCCACAGGGATTTCAGTTTTCAAACGCAATTCTGCCGAACGACACCTCTAAGAACACGACACTGATGGAGCGATCCATTGACTATTACGAAGTCGGCGAATATATAAGTCTTTTTCCGCAACAGCGTGCATGGGAGTGGGATTACGGTGCCAACCATTTTGTGCCGGGACCATCCGACAAACCCGTCTACACCGGTTGGGGCGCTCGAGTGACCGAAAACAGCTATCTTGACTACCTATACAAAAATTATCAGGATATGCTGCAGGCGCAGGCCGAGGAAAAATTCACCGATTTTTACCCTGTCCGGAGCCTTGATCCCGCAGCCACCCGCGCGGGTGCTCTCAAACAGCTAAAGACCTTTGTTACCAACGTATTTAAGATTGATACAACCAAGCCCTGGATTTCCAACAATGGCCACTATTCGTATCACCATTATGCCGGCGAATTCGGCGCTACCGTGATTGGCAGCGAGGTCGGAGAGAATATCCATAACTATCAGATGCAGATATCCTTTAACCGCGGCGCAGCACGCCAGTATCAAAAGCCGTGGACGGTGTGCTTTAGCTATTGGCACGGGCCGGTCGCAACCAATTATGATACGGGTGCAGGAAATCAAGGTCACTCGGTCAGCCTGTTTAAGCGTTCCATTCTTATGAGTTATATGGCTGGCGTGGATGTGTTCGATACCGAGGGCGGCGGAAACAACTCGTTTTTGCCCATAGTTGGCGACAACGGCTTTTATGAGTTAAGTCCCCACGGTGTTGCCACACAGGAATTTATNNAACTATACCCCGGTTGGTATCATACTGGATTATTATCATGGCACATATGCCCGTGACGGCGTTGGCAGCAAAGCAGCGTTCAACGGCTTTACTTACGGACCCGGCGATAACATGACATGGAGTTTGTACAATTTGCTGTGGCCTGGCGCGTGGACCACTGCCAACAACGAGGTAGGAACATTAACAAACAACGGTATGGGCGATTATTTTGACACGCTATTGCAAAACGCGCCCCAAAAGGTTCTCAATACCTATCCCGCGCTTGTGCTCACAGGAAATGTTCAGCTGTCAGATGCGGAAAAGGCGCGCTACCGCACTTATGCTGAGCAGGGCGGTACACTGGTTCTCAACACCGCATATATCAGCCAATTCCCTGAGTATCAAGGAGAGCTTGGTGCCGGCAGACGGTATGAAAAAACAGTCGGTAAGGGTCGTGTAATCGTTTATGGAGACGATTATAAGATTGATAAGCTTGCGCCCATCCTTCGCGAGCTAGTCAGCCGCTATGTACCGATAAAGGTTTCAGGCGATATCCAGCAAATGGTGAATTTTAAGGATGGCGTAATGTATGTAACACTTATCAACAACGACGGTGTCACCAAAACCTCGTACGATGAGCCGGTAATCGATCACGGAAAATATAAAAACATAACGGTTACGTACACCGGTCCTTATACCGTAAAAGCGGTTAAGGATGTTTACGGTGGCCAAGAGGTTCGATTGTCGGGTGAAATTGCAAAGGTAACAGTTCCTCCGGGAGATGCCGTTGTATTGGAGTTTAAAATCTGAGAAAGTAAGGAGAAAGGGCAGGCTAAAATACATGAAACCCAACTGCCCTCGGCTGAAAGCCGAGGGCAGTTGGGTTTCAAATCCTTTGTATTCGAATCAGCTACATTTATGTAAAACAAAGCGCCGTTCTATCAAGAGCGGCGCTTTGTTAAATGCGGTTATATTAATATCTTATTATGTAATAAATCACATATGCCCAGCTAAGCAGACCGTGGAAAATCGCCCAGAGTATCGAATGCCACTTTGTATATGAAATCACGATTGCAAGGCAGCTGCCAAATGATATCCCTGCCTTTGCAGTATTCTTAACCGTACGTGACACGGTTCTGTGTCCACCGCGGCCGTCATATTCCTCAACAACCTCAATCTCTTTTGCCATGCTGCACCCCCATCGCCGTATTGGTTCCTGATATTTACATTATAGTGGATTACATCAATCTTTTCAATATTATTATTGGCTATGTCACTTGTATTGCAAATTATTGATAATATACCAAAACAATGGTATAACAAAGATGGCATGTAAAAATTATTTAATTACAGGGGGGGCAACATGAAAAAAATAATAACTTCTTCAATTTTGAATGTTTTATTTATTGTATCAATGGTGCTTACTACCTATACAAATTATGGTGGCATTGAAAAATATGGTGTTGCCTATATTTTTTCAATAGGGTTTCCTTTTGCAATTCTATTTTTGGTAACAAGCATTGCATCAGTCTTTTTTCTAATTGTCACAGTCTTAATAAATATTCACGATAAAAAGCATTCGATTATTTCATGGCTGCCTGTTGCATTATTTTCCCTATCTATTATTGCAAATATCATTTTACGGATCGTTTTCAAAGGAAGGTTATAAGCAATGGGGTAATTTATGATACGTATATAACACTGCAAAATATATAAAAATCAAAAAAGTACCATACCGTATTATTTTATCCCTCAATCGTTTTCTTTGGGCGGTCTCATTGTAAGGGAGATACGCTTTTTTTCCACATCCACCTTGAGCACCCAGACCTTTACGATATCTCCCAGCTTGACCGCCTCGGAGNNGGGATGGCGTATAAAACGATTTGTGATTTGGGAAATGTGAACCAGCCCATCCTGATGGACGCCGACATCCACAAACGCGCCAAAATCAATCACATTCCGTACCGTTCCGCTCAGCTCCATGCCGGGCTTGAGATCCTCAATACCGATTACATCCTTGCGCAGCATGGGGGGCGGAAGCTCGTCCCGGGGATCGCGTCCCGGCTTTGTAAGCTCCGAAATAATATCCCGCAGCGTGGGTCCACCCACCCCGACCTCGGCGGCAAGCTTGTCCACGCCAATCNNTCTGCCACACCCCCTTGTTTTACATCCTCGGGGGTAAAGCCGCAAAGGGACAAAAGCTTCTTTGCCGCGCCATAGCTTTCGGGATGAACCGCCGTATTGTCAAGCACGTTTTTACTTTCCGGCACACGGAGAAAGCCAGCGCACTGCTCGAAAGCCTTAGGGCCAAGCTTTGAAACCTTTTTGAGCTGGGCGCGGGAGGTGAATTCACCGTTGTCCTCACGATAGGCTACAATGTTCTTTGCAACAGCTGAATTGACACCCGAAACACGCGTCAAAAGCGGAGCCGATGCGGTATTGAGGTCCACCCCAACCGCATTGACGCAATCCTCCACAACGCCGCCCAGCGCCTCGGTCAGGCGGTTCTGGGGCATGTCATGCTGGTACTGCCCAACGCCGATNNGGCAAGTGGATCCTGCAGCCTGCGTGCAATCGAAACCGCCGAGCGTAGCGAAACATCGTAATCCGGAAATTCCTGCGCAGCCAGCTTTGAAGCCGAATAAACCGATGCACCTGCCTCACTGACCACCATATACGATACGTCGCGGTCCAGCTCATGAATCAAATCAGCCGCAAAAACCTCGGTTTCATGGGATGCGGTACCGTTTCCGATGGCAATTACCTG
>DOWI01000441.1:4671-5434 GCA_003519645.1 Oscillospiraceae bacterium | reverse complement strand
AGCCGGTGCGATATCCCGGATCCAGTCCCAGCGCAACTCGTCCCCGCACCGGCGGCTGCATCAGAAGATGGCGCAGATTGATTGAAAACACCCTAATCGCATCTTCGCTTGCCTTTTCGGTCAGCTCGTTTCGCATTTCCCGTTCAATGGCAGGGAAGATTAGACGGTCATAGGCATCCTCGGCTGCTGTTCGGACAGCCTCGGTACAGGGTGAGCCGTCTTTTACATGATCTGAACATACAATATTCATGCCCTTGATGCGATCAAACAGAACCGACACCTTTAAGAAATCCTCACGCTCTCCCCTGTTTACGGCAAGCACGCGGTGACCGGCAATCCGATTCAGCGGTTCATGAAAATCAGCGTACATTTCATACACGCCCAAGTCCTCCTGGGCTCCTTTGGATACAAGCTCCCCGTTCGCCTTGCATACAACCCGGAGACGGCGTCTGATGCCGGCATCATCCGATATCATTTCAGCAATAATATCCTGTGCACCCTGCAGCGATTCCTCTGCACTTGATACCCCCTTCTCCTCATCCACAAAAGATGCCGCCATTTCAAGCGGCGCGGGGGATTCAGGCTGCTGCGCATAGATGGAATCCGCCAATGGCTGAAGCCCTTTCTCTTTGGCAACCGAAGCCCGTGTTTTCCTCTTGGGGCGGAAGGGGCGGTATATATCTTCAATCTCGGTCAGAGTGGCCGCCGCATCCAGTGCCGCCGCCAGCTCCTCGGTCATTGCTCCCTGTTCTTCAATCACGCC
>DOWI01000441.1:0-4630 GCA_003519645.1 Oscillospiraceae bacterium | reverse complement strand
GATGGTATTTCCCTGATCAATCAGCTCCAACGTATTTTCCACCTGCTGGAGGCGGAGCTGAAATTCCTGCGCCAAAACCGCGGGTATGTTCATGGGGGTAGACATCCTTTCAAGGTAGAATAAATGTATTGCAAACAGCCTTTTTCCAGTATATCATAGACAAATTTTTGAAGCAAGAACCGGGTTCAGAAAAATTATTTGCACTAAAACAGAACTTCTGTTCTATTTTTTTTAAAAACCACTTGCAAAATTTAGATTCAGGTGTATAATTGTAATTGTAGAGAACAGTTGTTCGGAACAACTGTTCCGAATGGAGTACGAACACAATTATAATGATGAATGCGTCACTCGGGGGTTCAATCTGATAATTGGATATCGTATAAAGGAGAGGGAATGTATGTTATTAAGTGTATTCAGCGTTGTTATGATGACGCTCATGTTTCTGTATATGATGAATAAGGCGCATTTTGCACCAACCCGTCGCATGTCTTTGATTCCGTTGGCTTGTGCCGCAATCGAATTGTTCACAACCGGTCTTCTTACACCGGTATTATTCCCGGTGTTAACCGCTGTCCTGGTTGTGCTTCGGGCAGTCATCTTGTTATCCTGTTTCTTTGCGCTCCGTCAGGATGCCGCGGCTTACAGTCGCCGCAGGCGGAAGGCGATTGCCCGTTCGGTGTCTGCACCCCATACCACTCCATATAAAGTTTGCACCGTTTCAGGGCGCTGTGCATAACCGTCTATGCAGGCAAAATTTCGCATTAGTACAAATGATTCTTTGGGTTTTTATGCTCCGAAGAATCTTTTTATTGTAATGATGAATACCTCCGGCAATGCCGATGAGAGCTTCGCTTTCGCTTTAAGCGCAATTTCCAATGCCGTAGAGGCGGATTCTATATCCGCCCGCATGATAGACACGGTATCCATCCAAATAATATAGCATTAATTCATTATTGCGGTTTATCATCGGGGTTTACAGAAGCTGTGTCACCGTAAATATCCTTGTCGTTTGTGATATTCCCGTTTCCGACCACCGGAATGGCTTCACCCAGAAAGGTTGGACGGGGTTTAAAGATTGATGTCAAAAAATCCTTCACGCGCGCAAGGATTTCCCTTGTATCATAATATTTCTGTCCGGCGTATGGCTGCAAATCCGAAGCCACACCATATGCCTCCAGTCCCAGCGATTTTGCCACATACAACGCGCGGTACAGATGATATTCCTGTGAAACAAGAATGACTTTTTTAGCCTCAAAAATATCCCTTGCACGGTAAACGCTCTCATAGGTTGAGAATCCGGCATGATCCATAAAGATGTGCTCCGATGGAATTCCGTTTCCAATTGCGAAGGTTTTCATGGCGTTGACCTCATCGTGCTCCTCTCTGCCGTGATCACCGCTCATCAGAAGCCTGTCCGACGCCCCCGCCTCATACAGCTTATCGCCAATCTTCAGACGGNNCAGACGGTCACCAAGCATGGGGCTGGGGGTGTCGTCTTGATTCAGTCCGCAACCCAAGACCAGGATGCAATCGGCATTAAGCTCTGCCGCTTCCTCCACCGATATCAGCCTGCTTTTCACCGATGAAGTCACATAAGCATTTATGATAAACGGTGTTGCGGCTGTGAGAATCACCATGGCACTGAGGACAACAAGAATCTTCTTTTTTCTTTTCGTTAATTTAAACTTCATGCCGTCACCCCTTATTGATTGTTACGTTTTTGTAACAGCCGGAAGCTGTGTATAATAGCCATTTACTTGATTTAACCGCTTGTCCGCTTGGATCATACGGATATAAAATCGGGTTAACATCCCCATCAACCTCCCACGCTGTAAAATGATGTTTATGCGGCAGAAAACCAATATATTTATACCGTCTGTATATAAACTTAATAATTATACAGTTATTTCAACCTCTACGCCCAGCATTTCATGATATCGTTTCAAAATCGGATTGACCTGCTCGGTCCAGAATTCGTCGGTCTGCTCGGGGGCGCGACCGACATATGCCGACGGCTGGAGCACATCCTCAAGCTGTGAAAGGGTTACCCCGAAAGCGGTATCCTCCGCAATCCGCTCCAGCAGATCATTTTCGCCGTCCCCCTGCTTGACACGGCGGGCCGCCTCCATGGAATGGGTACGAATCCGTTCATGCAGCTCCTGGCGGTCTCCCCCCCGTTTTACGCAGTCCATCATAATGTTTTCGGTTGCCATAAAGGGCAGCTCACGCCGCAGATTGCGGTCAATCACCGCAGTGTTTACCACAAGCCCGTCCACCACATTGATGACCAGTGACAAGATGGCATCCACCGCAAGGAATCCTTCCGAAACGCTGATTCTCTTGTTTGCACTGTCATCCAGCGTGCGCTCAAACCACTGGGACGAAGCGGTCATGGCGGGGTTCAGCGAATCAGCAATGACATATCTGGCAAGGGCGGCAATCCGCTCGCTTCGCATAGGGTTGCGTTTGTATGCCATAGCGGATGAACCAATCTGACTTTTCTCAAATGGCTCCTCGATTTCCTTTAGATGCTGCAGCAGCCGGATGTCGTTTGAGAATTTCGCAGCGCTTTGGGCAATGCCCGACAGGGTTGAGAGAATCATGGAGTCGAGTTTTCTCGGATAGGTCTGTCCCGAAACGGCGAAGCAATCATCAAAGCCCATCTTTTTCGCAATCATGCGATCAAGGGCACGGCACTTTTCATGATCCCACTCAAAAAGCTCAAGAAAGCTGGCCTGTGTCCCGGTAGTGCCCTTTGAGCCGAGCAGCTTTGCCCCCTGTAAACGGTGCTCGACCTCATCAATATCCATCAAAAATTCCTGCAACCAAAGAGTTGCCCGCTTTCCGACGGTTGTAGGTTGGGCAGGCTGAAAATGGGTGAATGCAAGGGTGGGCNNCATATTCATCTGCGAATTTAGAAAGCAGGGCGGCGGCATTGACCAGCTTTTTCAGCACCAAACGCAGCGCGTCGTAAATAATAATCAGGTCGGTATTGTCTCCCACATAACAGCTTGTGGCGCCCAGATGGATAATGCCGCGGGCACTCGGGCACTGCTGCCCGTATGCATAAACATGCGCCATTACATCGTGGCGCACCTCTTTTTCNNCTTAATGTCGTCGGCATGGACCTTCAGCTCGGCAATCTGCGCCTCGGTGATGGGAAGACCCAGCTCCCGCTCGGTTTCGGCAAGGGCGATCCACAGCTTGCGCCATGTGCGGAATTTGTTGTCAGATGAAAAGAGATACTGCATCTCCTCGCTGGCATAGCGTGAGGAAAACGGGGATTCATATCGGCTGGATTTACTGGACAATTCGAATCATTCCTTTGTAAACAGATGGTTCTATTTTACATGGTTTTTCTCATACACGCAATAGCCATCATACATTTCGGCTTTTTATTAATAAACCTTTAATTCTCTGTATCCTGCCATGCAGGAATTGAACTCGCCTGATAATAATGCTATAATAATGCAAATATCATTCAACCATACCCTCAGAAAGGCGTGATGTTATGAGTAAAATAAAAATGACCACCCCCCTCGTTGAGATGGACGGAGACGAGATGACTCGCATTCTCTGGAAGGAGATTAAGGATAAGCTGATTCATCCCTTTGTTGAACTCAAGACCGAATATTATGATCTCGGTCTTCCTCATCGTGATGAAACTAATGATCAGGTAACAATAGATTCTGCCAACGCCATTAAGAAATACGGCGTCGGCGTGAAATGCGCCACCATCACCCCCAACGCCCAGCGGGTTGAGGAGTACAAGCTCAAGCAGATGTGGAAAAGTCCCAACGGAACCATCCGCGCCATGCTGGATGGGACGGTGTTCCGCGCACCTGTTCTGGTCGAGGGCATTGCGCCCAGCGTGTCCACATGGAAAAAGCCCATCACCATTGCCCGTCACGCTTATGGCGATATTTATAAAAATACCGAAATGAGGGCGGATGCCGGCTCAAAAGCCGAGCTTGTGATTACAGCCGCTGACGGCAAAGAGCACCGCCAGACCATTCATGATTTCAGCGGTGGCGGGGTGGTTATGGGGATGCACAACACCGACGCCTCGATTGCCAGCTTTGCCCGCTCCTGCTTTAATTTTGCGCTGTCTGTCCAACAGGATATCTGGTTTTCCACCAAGGACACCATATCCAAGACCTATGACCACCGATTTAAGGATATTTTTGCAGAAATTTACGAGAACGAATTTAAATCGGCGTTTGAGCAAGCCGGAATTGAATATTTTTATACCCTCATTGATGATGCGGTTGCACGGGTTATCCGCTCGGAGGGCGGGTTTATCTGGGCGTGCAAAAACTATGACGGCGACGTTATGAGTGACATGATAGCTACGGCATTTGGAAGCCTTGCCATGATGACATCAGTATTGGTTTCTCCTGAAGGTTATTATGAGTATGAAGCAGCACATGGAACTGTCCAAAGGCACTATTATCGTCATTTAGAAGGAAAACCTACCTCAACCAATGCCATGGCCACCATTTTTGCATGGACAGGTGCTCTTAAAAAACGCGGAGAAATGGATGGATTAACGGAACTGATTAATTTTGCTGACAGGCTGGAGCAAGCTTCAACAAAGACAATTGAAGAGGGTGTAATGACAGGCGATTTA
>DOWI01000371.1:2402-2895 GCA_003519645.1 Oscillospiraceae bacterium | reverse complement strand
TATTCAAAAGATTGCGAAAGCGGTCGCCGCCGCTTGTAAAGAGGACTATGACAATTCGGAAGTAAAACGACTGAAGGCGTTAATTAAAGGAACTGACGAAGGTATTGAAAATCTCTGGAAAGTTTTAGAACATGGACAGGCCGTCGATATGATAACGGAACGCATTAACAAACGAAAGCAGGAAAAAGAGGAATTGCAGGGACAGCTTGCCGTTGAAACGGGAAAGCAGATCATTTTCACCGCGCCGCAGATTGAAGCATTTCTCTATTCGCTGAAAAAGGGAAAGGTTGACGATGAACGCAACCGCAAAGGCATCATCAATATTTTTCTCCGGGCGGTTTATTTGTGGGATGATAAAATGACGCTGATCCTCAACGGCGGGAATAAGCCGATCACGATTGATGATACTTTGATAGATGAAATCGAGGCCAGCAACAAGGTATATGCGGGTTCGTCTATGGTTGCATCCGCTCCACCAGTCGAGAGCCTCGAC
>DOWI01000371.1:0-2355 GCA_003519645.1 Oscillospiraceae bacterium | reverse complement strand
CTAGGCCTTGTTTGTAAAATTGAGGAGGCTGTGCTATTTCATTAAAATGGAGATAGAAGCAAGGTAGACGAAAGCAAAAAAAGAATTATCCCTTTTGTCATATCTGATAGCGACTCTGCGCAACCATTTCAGCTTTTGAAAAAAGTATTCCACTTATCACAGAGCACATGGGGATTATTGATCTGTTAATAGTTGAAATAAAGACAAAGGACTGGTATACCACCAATCCTTTATCTTTTATTGTAGCTTCAGCGCATAAAACCGCCAGCTCTGCTGGTGGAACCAAACGTTTTAATAGTTTTCATCATTTCGGAGCGAAGTGGAAAAACTGACAATCATATTACAAGTATTAGGCTTGCGAAGGTTACCCGTTCACAGGCTGTAGGGCAATGCGATTGACAGTTTTTCGATGCATTTTGAGACGCGCGCCAGTACAATGCCCTTTCATGGTTTTGGGTTCAAAATTATATGATTGCTGCGATTGCTTCCAGTTCCACCAGACATCCCTTATTCAGCGCACCAACTGGTAAAACAATACGCGCAGGTTTATGGTCACCAAAAAAGTTCTGATAAACCTTGTTTGCTCGCGTCCAATAATCCATTGAGGGAAGATAGATGCGGCACATCACAACATCTTCCTTTTTGCAGCCGGCTGTTTTGAGGATGCTTCCCATCTTGCTGAGCGCCATATTCATCTCCACCTCAAATCCGCCCACAACAGGAAGCCCCGTGGCGGGATCAGCAGAGGTTTGCCCGGAGATATAAAGTGTGTTCCCGCAAATCATGCCGGGGGAATAATGGCCTCTCGGAGCGTTTTTATTAAAAATTGCCTTCATAGTTTGACCTCCTCCAATATTTTAAGCTGTTCCAGCGCAACGCTTCCACCAGAGATAATGAAACACACCTTTTCTCCGGGTTTAACTGAGAGCAGCCCTTGCATCACCGCACCAACGCCGATGCAGGAGGAGGGCTCCGCTAACAGCTTGCCTTCCATCAGCAAGAGCTTCATGCCTCTGAGAATCGAGGTGTCATCCACTGCTGCAAAACCATCTGTGTTGGCCTGCACATAAGGGAAACACTTGTCACCAGGCGTCTGCGCCACCAGCGCATCCGCAATCGATTTGCGCGATGGCGCAGGCACAACTACAGGCTTACCCGCCGCGAGACTCTCGCTATACCGGGGCAAAGCCGCCGGTTCCGTACCGTAAACTTTTGTTTTCGGAGAGATGGTCTTGACTGCGGTAGAAATGCCGCCAATTAAACCGCCGCCGCTTACGGGAACGACCACAGCGTCCAATTCCGGACATTGCTCAATTACTTCAAGCCCGACCGTACCCTGCCCGGCCATCACATCATCATCATTAAAGGGCGGTACCATGACTGCCCCGCGTTCTGAACAAATCCGATCTGCAATTTGGAAGCGCTTTGAGGTTTCACACAAAATGGCCTCTACGCCAAGCGCATTTAGCTTTCAACTATCCCTTNNCGGTGTTGGGCATCACTATGGTCGCCTTGGCGCCTAGCGTCTTGGCGGCGAAAGCGATCCCACGGCCATGATTGCCAGAAGAGGCAGCCACGATGCCGCGCTTCAATTGCTCGTCAGTCAATGTCAACGCCTTGTTCATCGCGCCACGAAGCTTGAAAGCACCCGTGATCTGCATACATTCCGCTTTCGCATAGACTTGACAGCCGAGATAGGTATCCAGATTATGCAGCCGTAGTAGCGGCGTGCGGACAACATAAGGAGCAATCCGTTCTCTTGCCTGCCGAATTGTTTGGATGGTCAATGCCATAGTTACTACCTCTCTTCCTTTTATATGTTTTAAAGTATATCATCTCTTTTAATAGTTGTAAAACTGATATTATCAGTTTATAATATTCCAAAATGGATTATTTTGAGAACCATATGTATATTGAATCATTGAAACTCTTTTTAGACGTCCGGAACTTTAGTAGCCTTACCAATGCGGCCAATATCAATTACATCACGTAATTTACAGTCGGCAAATGTATCTCATTATTAGAGGAGGAACTAGATATCCAGCTTTTCCAACGGGCCATGTGCGCACAGTGCTATTACCCTTGGGTAGACGAATAGCAAAGATTGTATAAATCTCGATATTACACATCTGAAAAAGCCAGCAACATGGGCCTGCAACAACCCTTGTTTTTGCCCGTTATACGCAAAGAACTGCAGTTTTCAGCTTATAACTGCAGTTCTTTTGATAGTCTGCCATACGCATAGCTTGTTCGTAGCGAACCGAAATCGCATTGCCATCACGATGGCGACCCCTCTGCTCCTTTTCGCCGTATTTGATGGCTAGAACAGACCTTCGCCGGATATGACATAAGAGG
>DOWI01000224.1 GCA_003519645.1 Oscillospiraceae bacterium | reverse complement strand
TCTGTATATCCGGCCGGGTTTCCGTAGTAGGAAATGAGGCCGTTTCTCAGGGAAATCCCCGGCATATTTTCACCTCCCAAGCGGTGTCTTGGAGAGCAAAGACGGATTATTTGCCATAAATGATGCTTTCCTGCATAATCAGTTCATCCAGTGCCGCAAGGCAGATGCCGCTTTGAGCCAGCACCGAAAGAATGCAGGGAGGCACATCGTTGATGTCCTGCTGGATGTCCGCCTCCACCACCGTGATTTCACTGCTGTCCCCATCGGTATAGGCTTCCAGCTTGGCTCCCTTGGAAATACCCGCTTCCTCCAGCAGATAGTCGGGGATGCGGATGTCCTGGTTTTCGTCCAGCAGATCACGGCAAAGGGAGCAGTCTGCTACCCATTCAGCGGGGTTGTGATTGCAGCCGCCTTTCTTGTTTGTTTCCGGATTTTCATCCTCGCAGTTGTTGCAAAGACCGCAGGCTCCGGCAAGGAGAACCGTCATATCGCTCGCCAGCTCGCTGAGTGTGGCAATAACTCGAATAAGCTCCAGCGCCGTCATTTCACCCTTGTGAATGACGCATACGCCTTCGACGGCTGTCACCGCAAGGGTTTCCGCATCGGCAAAGCCGCAACGCTGCTGAATATCTATGGGGATTTGCAGGGCCTGCTCATTTTCCTTCTGATTGTTTTTCATGGAATCTATCCTCTCCTTTAAATATTTGCCCAGATAGGGACGGTGTTCCTTTTTTGGTTTTTCGGTCAGAACTCAATCCCGCCGTTGTCAAATAAATTGAGTTGCGCCGGGGCCTCCCTCGTCCGTTCCCCCATATCGTAATTGGCAATGAGGATTTCGGGGAACTGCGCCCCATTGTCATACCGCTGCTTGATGTTATTGATGCGGGTATAGGAATCAATTTGGATACCCGGCGCATCATACAAATTGCGGATAAAATCGCAGTCATTGTAGGACAGCAGGAATTTGCCCTCAATTCGCAGCAGAGCATCCCGCAGGCGGATGTGATCTTTTTCTGTAAAGCCGTCCTCACCCACGTTTTTGTAGTAGCCCTCGGTTTCAAAGTACGGCGGGTCACAGTAGAAAAAGCTGACGGGGCGATCATACTGGCCGATCAACTTCTCGAAATCCTTGTTTTCGATCACCACTTTGGCAAGCCGTCTGTGAGCCTGTTCAATCAGTGGAAAATTGGACCACATATCATGGGGCTGACTGCCATAGCTGGTAAGTCCCGATGCGTAGCTGTAGCGGATAAGCTGGTAAAACCAGGCTGCCTTCTGTACATCGGAAGCAGGACTGTCACGGGCGAGGGTATTTTTAACAAGGTCAAAGTCTGCGCGGGCGTTGAGGACATAACGCAGTGCTTCTATCAGTTCATCCGGCTTTTCCCGTACACAGCGGTACAAGTTAACCAGCAGTCCGTTGAAATCGTTATACACCTCAAAGTCGTTACCGGGCGGCTTGTGAAACAGTATCCAGCCACCGCCCCCGAATACCTCAATGTACCGCTCGTAGTAGAGGGGAAACAGTGTGACGATCAGCTCACGCAGGGATTTCTTGCCGCCGATCCAGGACATAAAGCTGTTCAGAAATCATCACCTCCCTCCAGCGGCAGGCATATCTGCGTATCGTCAAATGCCGTGAGGGAATGCCTGAGCCCTCCGATGGCGGCGCTGATCCCGCTGATACGGCTTCTCATATGGTGGATGGTCAGCCGGATTTCCGCTTCGGTTCTTGCGTAAAAATATCCGCTTTGATCGCTGGCGATAGGGATGCCTTCGCGACGCAGGCTGTTGACAATGTCGCGCAGTTCCTTACCGGAAACACAAAAGGTGTGTTCCAGTTCTTTGCTGGTGACGGCATTTTCCGCACCGTGATGATAGCGGTGCAGATATTCCGCAAGCTGTTCCTTGAGCATGTTTGGCTCCTTTCCGGCCGCTTCCCCGGAAAGAAAGGCAAGGCAAAAAAACGCAAAAACAGGGTCGCCTCCTGTTTGGGGAAACGGCCCTGTTTTGATTAGCTTTAGTATAAATTAACCGCTGGCTATGCCAGTGCGGATAAAAATCTTCAGATAGAAGAAAACCCCCTTTTGCTAAAATAAATGCAGGTTTGCCAACAGCACTAACAAGCAAAAGGAGGTTTTGTCGCATGAATGATATCAAAGTTTATCACATTAGGACATTGGGTTATACCTTACACTCCTTTTTTACATAACTCGAAAAATGTAATATTTTCTCTTATATTCAATTATAAAGCATGTTATAATTGAATACATGGAGGTGTCATTATGCCTATATATGAGATATTAAGAATGATACGTAAGGAATTAAATATATCACAAGAGTCTTTAGCACGAGAATTAAATGTTAGTTTCACGACTATGAATCGATGGGAAAATAACAAAGCCAAACCAAGCAGGTTGGCAATTCTGCAAATTAAGAATTACGCCGCTAAGCAAAAAGTATCTTCTAAAATCATTAACGAACTTGACCAAATTCAGATCAATGCAAAGATATAAAACACAGGAGGATTATTATATGGCTGTAATTGACGTGAATGCTAAAATTGAGGCTTGGAAGAATAAGTTGCTCGACTTAGGCAAACGTAATCGCCTGTTAAATTATCGAGAAACAAAACGTTCAAGTCTTAAGATACTCTCTCCTGAGTGCTTTGAATTATACCGCTCTTTTGTACAGGAAGAAAAACCGCTTATTTTCCCTAACATAACTGACATAAGTGAGTCGGACGAAGAGAACGAAGAAGAATACTACTATCCAATAAAAACAAATCAAAGCCCAAAAGAAACTCAAAGAACATTAAAATCCCTTCGAGATAAAGCAAAAACTGCCCTTGAAGAACAGGGAGTTAATATCCTCTATCTTTCGTTTGGTTTTTTAAAGTGGACTGAATCTGAGCCTTCCCCGATTTTTCGGAGACAAAGAAGTAGTGCAATTGGCTGATATCATAGAATATCGCAGGGTTGCTGGCTATGCCGCCAGTTGCTGATAAAAGCGCCGCCGCAAATCCGCCGGCGGGATATTGCCGATGGCAGCGTTGCGGCGCTGCCGATTGTAATAAATCTCAATAAATTCAAAAATGGCGGATTGAGCCTGCTCTCGGGTTATGTAATGCTCGTGATAGATCATTTCCAGTTTGATCGTGCTGAAAAAGGATTCCGCACAGGCGTTGTCGTACGGCGTTCCTTTGCGGCTCATGCTGGGTATCATGTGATTTCGTTTCAAAAGCTTCTGATAGTCCAAACTGGCGTATTGAACTCCCTGATCGGAATGATGTATCAAGCCTGGTCCCGGTTTGTATCGCCGGATTGCGGTATTCAGTGCTCGTTTGCAGAGGTCGGTATCTATTCGGCTGCCAGTGGCAAAGCCGACAATCTGCCGGTCGAACAAATCCTTGACGGCGGCCAGATACAGCCATCCTTCATCTGTTCGGATGTATGTAATATCGGTTACCCAGACCTTGTTGGGGGCGTCTACATGAAAATCCTGATGGAGAAGATTGGGAGCCACGGGATAATTATGTTTAGAATTGGTAGTGGCTTTGAACTTGCGATGACGGATAGAGTACAACCCATGTACCCTTTGAATCCGGTAAAGCCGGTTCCGGCTGCAATGAGGAAAACGCAGGCGCACATCGTCCAGTAACTTGTCCAGACCCACGCGGCCTTTATTCTGATTATAGCTGTCTTTCAGCACATCATAAATCTTTTGATTTTCCCTGTCTGTCTTACTTCTTGGACAAGACAGCCACCGGTAATATCCGCTTTGGGAGACTTCTAAAATCCGGCACATCTTCTCCACAGAATGCTCCCCGCTCCGTTCGCGGATTATTTCGTACTTTTTCTCTGGCTTTGACTGAAGATGGCTGCCGCTTTTTTTAAGATTTCTACCGTATCCTCTAAATCCGCTTTTTCCTTGCGCAGCTGGCGATTTTCTTCTTCCAGTTGCCGCATTTGCACCTTTTCGGCGTCGTGGCTGTCCGTTTCCGCGGCAAGCCAGCGCTCTACCGCATTGCGCGATACGCCCAGATTGCGGCATACTTCCGCAATGCTTTGTTTATCCTCCAACACTAATTTGACAGCGCCTTGTTTAAACTCCTCGCTGTACCGTGTTCCTTTGCTTTTTTCCATGCCGGACACCCCTTCGTAGTAATTTTATTTTACACTACTCCGGACTCTCCAGCAAATCGGGTATAGCTCAATCTCAAGATTCCGATTACTGGTTCAATTCACCTATTTTGCTTGTTCCGGCTTCGTTAACAATAGAATCAATTACTTCTCCATATGTTCTTAGCCTACACGAAGACGAAATCGTGGTTAATCCGACATTGTCATATAAGCTTGAAAATGATTTCGGCATTATACTTCCTAAATACAACGAGGGTGATGACCTTCGCTCTATTTTTGCAGAAGTTTCGAGATTAATTAAGGCAAATGGGTGGGAAGTAGTGTTTGAATCAAGCTTGAGTTTGCTCTCGTTCCTTAAGATCAACATGTATAACGATTTAAGCAAACATAAGGACTCCATAGCTTCAAATCCGGTTGTCAGAACAATTAGTGGAGATGCATCTGCTTCTAACAAAATTCCAGAAGATCTATTTGATTTTGATTATGACAAAAATATTTCGCCTTTGGAGATGTGTCAGGTTGTCGATGCCGATTCCAGTCAGCAGGATGCAATATTATGCGCCAAGAAAGGTATTAGCTTTGTGCTTCAAGGACCTCCGGGAACTGGGAAAAGCCAAACTATTACAAATATCATTGCCGAATGCCTCGCTGACGGAAAGAAGGTTCTTTTTGTTTCCGAAAAGATGGCGGCGCTCGAAGTTGTACATAGGAGGCTTACAGGTGCTGGATTGGACGATTTTTGCCTAATATTGCACAGTTACAAAGCCAATAAACGAGATGTCCTCGATCAATTAGGGGCAACTCTTGCATTAGCGCAGAAAAAAGCCACCTTAAGTGATGAAGCGTTTCAAAAATTAGAATTATTGCAATCTGATATGAAACAACTTAACGAGTACGCTGCTCAAATTTTTGAAACGGTTATGCCCCTCGGTAAGTCTATTTATCAGGTTAACGGGATATTGGCACATCTCGAATCTTATGAGTATGTTGGTTTCCAGATTGATAATGTCGGAAATATTGACTCAAAGCAATTCAATCGCCTTATCTGGTTGTTGAAACAGTTTACAACAACTATCGGAAAGATGACCGACGATTATAAAGAAAACCCATGGTATGGAGCGACAGTAGCATCCGTGTCACATGAGCTGCGCTATGACATAAATCAGAAGCTCGGATTATTGATCCCAAAAGTTTCAGATGCTCGACAAAAAGTATCTGATTTGTACAAATTTTTATCATTGGATTGGTGCACTACATATCAAGGTATTCTTGACATCATCCCTGTAATAAAAGTCGCTTCTGAGGCATCGGTTGTTCCTACTTCATGGATTCTTGGTAACGAAATCGAACCACTTTTTGGTGAGGTGTCTGAATGTGAAACACTGAAGGCCCTGTTTTGTCAAAAACAGGGTGAGTTGTCGAAACAATATGATATTATTACTGCAAATGATGCTAATATTAAGGTGTCCAATCTTGATCAGCTTTTAAATGCTGACAAGATTGATAATGAGCTTAATACGATAGTATCCGTTCTTAAAAGTTCATTTCCGTATTCAGGCATAGATCTTGATTTTCCCGCTGCCCATGCCTTGTTTAATTCCGCAAGGGATAAAGCTTGTCAATTAAGCGAACTTATTACGCAGCTATCTTCCGTGTATGAAACAACTGTATTTTCTATCGACTACAACGGAATCTTATCACGATATAAAACCGAATATACATCTTTTTTGAAGGTGTTTAAGAAGAATTATAGGGCTGATAAAAAGCTGATACAGTCACAATATAAGAAAATTGTAAAGAAAATTTCTGATGAGCAAGTTCTTGAACTTATTACGCAGCTTCGGGCGGTTGAAGAGTTAAGGCAGTGGTTTTCGAATAACAGAGATAATTTTAATAAATTTTTCGGAAACTTGCTTGTAGACGAAAATTCGGACTTTTCGAAACTTGAAAAGCATTTAACTGTATATGGTGCGTTAATTAGCAGTACTCAGATATTGCAAGTAATGAAAGATACCGCTTTGCGATTGGAAGAATCCGAGAATACACTTATTGCCCACTATCAGTTTCTTTATAAGGGTTGGGACACGGAATGGGATGTTATCCGCAGCTCGTTGACCTGGGCCTCTAAGTTTAGAAAGCAAACTGAGGCGCTTAAGTTTAACACTGACTTTATTGAAGTTGTATGCTCAGGTAAAATCCAGTCTGAATTTTTGAAAAACGCTGTTTCGCAATTAGAAGAAATAATTGCAAACTTAAATATTGAATTCCTCTGGTTTATAGGTTTATTTGAAGATCAGGACTATTTCAAATTACTCACTTTTCCAGCACTTCAGGATCGTTTGGAGAATTGTTTAAATGGACTGTCTCTGCTGGAAGAGTGGATTGATTTCCGTACAGCCAGAGAACGATGCAAATCTGAAGGTCTTGCGGACTATATCGCTAAAATTGAAGAATTGCACATCGAGGCCTCAAAAATTATTCCTGTTTTTAAGAAGCNNACACAATAGATGAGTTTGCCAGGTTGGATAAAATACAATTTGAGATAGCTAAGGCACGTATCAGAAGCAAACTGATTAACGATTTGCCTTCGCTACAAAGATTTACAAGCGGCGTTGATGAAATTGGTATTTTAAAAAGAGAACTTGGAAAGCAAAGACGTATAATGCCTATCCGTAAGCTATTCCACGAGATACCAAATTTGCTTTTGACGCTCAAGCCATGCCTAATGATGTCTCCGCTGTCAGTTAGTTTATTTCTCGAAGCAGATACTTACCAGTTCGATACGGTTATCTTTGACGAAGCTTCACAGGTTTGCACAGAAAACGCAATCGGTGCCATTTCAAGAGGGAAACAGGTTATTATTGCTGGTGATAGCAAGCAATTGCCGCCGACAAACTTTTTCTCGGTCTCAACATCATCTGATAACGATTTCGATACAGACGATGATGAATATGATGACACTGGCGCATATGAGTCTATTCTTGATGAAGCCGGACTTTTACCTGAACGCACTTTGCTTTGGCATTACAGGAGCCGACATGAGCATTTAATAGCTTTTTCTAATGCAGAAATTTATAAAAATAGCCTCATTACTTTTCCTGCAAATATAGAAAAGGTGCCGGATAATGGTGTCGAGTATATATTTGTACGTGATGGATTTTATGACCGTGGTGGAAAAAAAGGAAATGTAAATGAAGCTCAGAAAGTAGCTGAATTGGTCTTTGATCATTTTCAAAAACATCCACAGCGGTCTCTTGGGGTTATTGCTTTCGGCGAAGTCCAACAATTGGCTATTGATACTGCCATTCGCGAAATGCGCCTTAGAAACCAAAATTTTGAATCTTTCTTTAAAGAAGATTCTGAGGAACCGTTTTTCATAAAAAATCTTGAAAATGTGCAAGGTGATGAGCGTGACACAATAATTTTTAGTATCGGATACGCCAAAGATGCCAACGGAGTATTTCGAATGAATTTTGGCCCCTTGAGTAAATCTGGGGGAGAACGTAGGCTTAATGTTGCTATTACTCGTGCAAAATATAATGTTAAACTCGTCGGCTCAATCATGCCGACAGATATCGATATTGACAGGATATCGTCCGATGGTCCCAAGTTGCTTCGGGCATATATTGATTTTGCCATTAACGGTGCGGAATCGCTGGGGCGTGAAGTGACAGAACTTGATGTGACTGAATACGATTCCCCGTTTGAAGAAGCTGTTTATAAGTTTCTGGACAGAAAAGGCTATAAAGTGGCTACGCAAGTTGGATGCTCTGGTTATAGAATAGATATGGCTGTTAAACATCCCACACTCAGCGGTGTGTATGTGCTCGGCATTGAGTGCGATGGTGCTACCTACCATTCGGCAAGAACTGCTCGTGAAAGAGACCGACTGCGTCAGGAAGTACTTGAAAATATGGGATGGAAAATTTATCGCATATGGTCTACCGACTGGATAAAAGATCCTGTTACTGAGGGCGCACACCTTATCGCAGCGATCAATGATGCTATTGCCAATTACGATGACTCAATGAGTAATGAGGCAAGTAATGAAGCCCGAGAGGACGATTCTGACGCAGAAGACTTTGTTTCCATTAATCGAAAAGAAACGAGTATTACAGATTATGGTAATCCATATGGTTTTGCGGCAGCACTAACAACGGATTTGTCTGCTTTGCCGCGAAACACATCTGGATATCTTGACATTACAGATTGTATCTTGGCTTATGTGAACAATGAATTTCCCATACATTATGAATTGCTTTGTCAACATCTTGCACCATTATACGGAAACGAAAAAGCAACTATAAAGGTCAGACGAGAAGTTGATTATGGCATAAATCGGTTGCACGGAAAAATCATCAGAAAGGGAGATTTTCTGTTCCCAAAAGGATGGGAAAAAATAACTGTTCGCGTTCCAAATAGCAGAAAAATCAACCATATTTCTATAGAAGAACTTGCTGAGGCCATGAACACTATTCTGAATACGGTTGTCGGCATCACCCGTGAGGGGTTGTGTGTGGAAACTACGCGTGTGTACGGGTGGCAACGAATGACTAAGGGAATCGGTGCTTCGATGAATGCTGCCTGTGACTTGCTCGTTCAACAAGGCAGAGCGCAAGAACTGGATGGCAAAATAGTGCCAAAAGAAAGTTAGGGTCTGTTTCGGCTCGCATATGAATCTAAAAAAGCACAGGCATNNCGCCTCCTGTTTGGGGAAACGGCCCTGTTTTGATTTTGAATCTAAAAAAGCACAGGCATCATTGCCTGCGCTACTTAATTACGCCAAGCTCTCTCAAAACCGCCACACAGTCCTTGGCGCCTTGGATGTACAGATGTCGACTGTATTCACCCAGTAAAAGCTGCATAGCTTCAAAATATGAGTCCACTATCTGCTTCAATTCGTCATCGTATTTCGGATGATCCTTCACCAGCACCGATGCATCCCGCTGCTGTTTGACAGCCTCCCGGACAGCAGGGTTGGATTCTGCCAATTCCGCAAACGCTGCGTCAAGACGTTCGTCCAATGCAGTTTGTAAGGACTCTTTCCATAACTCCATTCTGTCCACCTCCTTCAATTACAACACAATGCCACACTTTTTATAGGAAAGCTATACCAAATACCAAAAGAAATTCTGCTATTCATCTCCGGTCAGAACGGTCAAGATGTTATCCAAGCTGCATTCCTCCCATCTGTTGACTTTGCGCCAACTCATCTGGCGTCATGATGCTCCAGTTTTTATCACTGCTCCATAGGCTGACATAGATTTCACCATTGCCTGTTTTTATGGGATGCTGCTCAAAACCTTCACCAAAGCCGTCTGATGCCTGACCGGAAACATAATCCTTAAGCTGCTCCAGCTCTGAATCACTCAAACTCCCTTGTATGCGGCATTCGGCCACACCCATCAGCTTGCTGCCAATCTGTTCCACTGTAAAAAAGAAGGACTGAACTTTCTGATTTACGGTGTCATTTTTAGGATAGTATTTCATGAGTCCGCGTTCTGTTTCCTCAGGCCTTCGCTCTTTCACAATAGCTGCAAGGATAGAATCGTGATAGGAGAGGATAGTATCTTGATCCAGCTCCGAGGGATAATCCTCCCAATCGCCCCATTCGTTGCGCTCGTATTTCTTAACGGTAAGCGGCATATATAGCTTGAGAGTCTGGAGCGGAGGAGATATTTTTGAGAACGAGTCCTCCCCAGGAATGAGGGCAAGGGAGCGCCCGTTGTCCCATTGCATGTGAATTCCGCACGCATCGTCAATAAAATCCACCGTACCTTCTGTACCGGGTGGTACGGGGGCATAGGGATCGTTCATTTTTGTGAGACGGATTCGTGTACCGGGCGGATACTTCTCCTTGAGCAATCTCAGAAATTCACTGTCATATCTCATATTTGTTCCTCCTTCATATGGGCTTTTGTTTTGCATTGGGTTTTTTGTTTATTTTCTGCATATCGGTTCTAAGGCAATCTCCCTCGGAACTGTAGCAGATAAAACCATGAGAGGGGTAGGGGCAGTTTCCGCAGCTTTTAAATGGTCCCTTAGGCTGTTCAGCTGCCGGTATCGGACCTGTTGTTACAAGGACATCAGAATCATAACAGGCAGGTTTCTTGTTTTTCTTATAGCGTACCAACATATTTTTCCTCCCTTCCAAAAAAGAAAAGCCGGGGAATCGAAGTGCATTTCTGCACTTCGATTCCCCGGCCAATAAATAAGGCTCCAATTTGCAATATTGGAGTCTTTAGTTCTAATTTTGCGTTATAAATTATGAAATGAGCGATAGGCGTTTTTATTTTTGCTTTGCCTGTATGTAAGCAGTAAAGTTTGCCGCCCCCAGTTTTCTTCGTTTAGATAGCATTTTAGTCCAAATAGTATTTCCCTGTGCTTCGGTGATGTATCCTCTTTCCAGTGCCGCAAGTAATATATCGCCAGTTGTTAGATGCTTAAGATCCATTTGAGCGATATATAAAGAAATATCCTTCAGATTATTACTTGCTACAATGCCGTCATACTGTTTTGCTAATGCGATGGATGCGGCTTCTCCTTTGCCGATAACCATATGCCCGGCTTTTGGTTTTTCGGTAAGCTGATAATATATATCATAGGCTTCCGTAGCCACATCAATGGACATTACCTGTGCTTGTCCCACCGAAAGGAGTGCATCTACTCTTGCCTTTAGGTGCGCAATCCCGGGATAGGACAGTTCGTCATAAACAGTTTTAGGAATAACGATCCTACCGGGATATAACTTAACCAATAAATTTTCATTCCCAACCCACAAAAAAGCCGAGATACAGTCGCTATCAAAAAAGAGCGAATCAGTCAAGCAATTCGCCCCCTTCGATTTCCTCCCCATAGACGAGGTCGGAACGGAAAGCAGATAACAGCAATTCATCATATTTGCCGCTGGATATTAGCCCTTGTTCCAAAGCTTTTTCCGCCTGCTGAATATAGTAGCCGTATGTCCTGTATCGCTTATCTTCGGGTGTCGGTCTATAGAGTGTATCATCGTAGCCAAGATTAAGAGCAGATAAAATTACGTTTTGGCGCATTGAATCAGCTTCTTCACGGGTTAATTCATTTTCGCTGAGCAGCCGGTAAAGGATAGCTTGGCGGCTAACACGAAAGTATTGCTCCAAACGCACAACATCATGAATGGAAAGCTTGGCGGAGCTCGACTTTTTCAGCTGGTCAATTTTATCCGAAAGGGCATCCGGGGGCATAAGCAAATACGATGCAAACTGATCTGCTTGCTTTTCCTTTTCATTTCCCTCGCCGATTGTTTTTGCACACACCGCAGTGAGTTCGTCATCATCAAAATACAGGTGATATAGTTCATGAGCCATGGAAAAGCGCTGCCTTCCAAGGGTCATGGCTGAATTAATGGCGATGACATTGCTGCCGGTTCCCTTAATACAAATACCGCTAATGTGATTCCCCATCGGATAGTATACGATGGATAATTTATCGATTGTATGAACCAATGCCAATATATCGATCGGAGAAGTCGCATCTTCTCCAAGCTCTTTCCGTAAACTGAGAGCTTTTTTCCATAACTCTATTCTATCCATTGGCATGCTCACCCTCAAGCAATTGAGTCATAAAGTGGCTATTTAAAGCAATCCTGTTTATGGCGCTAATTGCGTCCAAGTCATCTTCTCCGATTTCGCTTGCACGAAGCGCAAAGGACAGCGGTTTAACCTTCATTTCCGGCTCCATGAGTGCAGATACCCGCGTACCAAACAAGGCTGCAAGCTTATCCAGCATATCCGCCGTCAGTGCCCGTTTGCCTTTCTCGACCATAGACACAAGGCTTTGATCGACATGAAGATAATTAGCCACATTGCTTTGTGTAAGGCCGCTATTTTCGCGCAGAGATTTTATCCTTGCTCCGATGATCTCCAGAGAGTTATTCATGATAATGCCTCCCTTCTATATTAATAGTATATGCCGCATTTGTCATATTGTCAATCAAATTTAAAACTTATTTTATGACAGTGCTTAGGCATTTATTATTCTCTGATTATTCTGCTTCTATACATTGATACTGAATTTAATGGGATTTTGTTTGAAACAACAAGTTCAATGTGTTCAATTTTTATAAGATATATCTTTGATGTTGTATTGTTATGGAAAGAGATAAAGAGGTGTTTTGTTTATGATTAAACGAGAGTTACATATGAGTCATATTCGTCCCTTCATAGGAAACGATCTCATTAAGATTTTAACCGGCATCCGGTGTCTTATTTTCGATGCCAGTTGCAGTCAGCGAAATTCAATTGATATTCTAAAGAAATTCGTGTATAATATCTTTAGAATTGTGTAAGGAGGTAAACGCTATGCCAAATATAAAGTCCAGCACTGACCTGCGGAATAACTATAATGAGATATCCACCTTCTGTCATGAAAGCCGTGAACCTGTTTTTATCACAAAAAACGGGCAGGGAGATTTGGCGGTTATGAGCATTGAAACCTATGAGGCACTCAGCGGCAAGCTTGAACTGTATCACCTGCTTGACGAAGGACGATCGGCCGTTAAAGCGGGTAAAAAGCGTCCGCTTCAAGATGTCATGAAGGATATTAAGCGAGGCATCGCCGATGGCGAAATATAGGGTAGATGTATCTGAACCAGCCGAAAACGATCTTAGGGACATTGTTCGGTATATTGCTTCTCAGCTGTCAGCTCCCATATCGGCAACTCGTATGATGGAGCTTTTTGAAGAGGCAATGCTAAGTCTGTCCGATATGCCGCAGCGCTGTCCGCTTGTTTCAGACGATCGTCTATCTCAAATGGGATACAGGAAACTAATTGTAAAAAATTACGTTGTGTTTTTTTCCATAGACGAGAAGAACAAGGTGGTTGACGTTGAAAGAATTCTGTACGGCAGACGCGACTGGATCAGATTTTTATAATCGATACAAGAACAGGGTGACACTATGCAAAGTAGTCACCCTGTTTTCATGTAAATGGATGCGCCGAGCATTTAGGGATTTCGATACTGCTCCAGCAGCTCTATATGCTTTTTGGACTTCTGATGGATGCGGCAAGCTTCTGTTGCCATATAGTTTATCAAGCTGTCCTTTGGCACTAAATACTTGGTATAATACCATACCCCCGTTATCTTTTCTGCCTTGATCCATTCAGATACTGTGGTTTGGCAGTATCCCGTTAGCTTTGTGACATCATTTACCGTGAGGGCATCCGGAAAGGTGTGCCACTTGTTCTTAAGCATTGCCATAAACTTCTCGGAGTTGATTGCCTTCGCCGTTTGGCGCTTCGGTTTATATTTTATTCCGCTTGAAAATATCCCCGGTGGTGTCAGCAGAGTTTCAGGAGATTCTTCCAAGCGAGTAAGGTATGCAATAACGTCGGTTATTTGGATTTTAAACCTGCGGGTCTTTTTGCCGGTATCCTCGCAGGGGATATATCCGTTCTCCAAAAGCCATGTGGCTTTTCGTTTGCTTATGCGGCAAATTCTGTAAAGCTGGTCTTGACTTATCTTCTCCGGATATTCAGCCAGAAGGTAAGAGTAGTCGGTTGCCATCATCGTTCCTCCCATCACATTGATCCTTAGGACAGAGAATTATGCTCTGTCTGCTGCAGGATGTTCTGTTAAAAATCAATGTCAATGGTAGGATACGCTTGGTTTTGATTTTTCAAATTGCCGGGAAACTAAAGTATCTTAAGGTTATTTCGCCGGTTGTTTTTCTACGGTTTTTCTACACTTTTTCTACACTTTGCCCTGAAAACCGCTAAATCAGGGCGGTGTGTTCATGCGCGGAAATATCAGCGTTTGTGCCTGAAAAGCCTTTATTTATGCGGGTCTGCGGGATTTTATCTTCTCCTAAAGTTACTCTCGTAAACTCATAAGAACTTGCCTTCAAATAACTCGAAATCAGTTTGAGAGCAA
>DOWI01000167.1 GCA_003519645.1 Oscillospiraceae bacterium | reverse complement strand
CTTGACTTTTTATAGTTAGTCTTCCTATTTTCTGTCATATGTGAATACAAACCGCGAACCTATAATTGCGACAACCGCCAATATGGACGATACGATTACAAAATATACCCATGACATGGCAGCAGAGTAACCGTATTTCATATCCGTCATCATCTGTTGTGTTAATTGAACAATCGGGTTGTTATATGCTACAAATGAATCGATTATTGAATAAATCAGGCAAAGCAGTAATGATGAGCTTGCCATGGGAAACGTGATAAGCCAGAACTTCTCCCATCCCCCAGCCCCTTCCACATGAGCCGCTTCATAAAGTGAAGGGGATATGGATTGCAAAGCCGCCAGCATTATCAGAATCTGTACGCCCGAAAGGGATATTATTTANNGACAAATTGATCGGGTAAGCCGAACTGCCGGATATATTCCGCCAGCTGAAAGCTTTGCAAAAACCCCTGAGATGCTTCAATGCTTTTATATGAAGCACTTTGCATTGCCTGCTGCATTACATCACCGGAATCCACCTTAAGCATGGCACTGGAAGCATAGATTATCGGAAGAAAAAATATAACCCTGGCAATGCTCCGACCGGGGAACTTCTGGTTTATCAATATGGCACAGAAAAAACTCATAAACAAAATAATCGGAACGGTTGTTACCATGGTTTGAATTGCTTCAACTAATTTGCGGAAATAATCGGGATGATTGGTAAAGGCATAAAGAAAATTGCTCCAGCCTGCCGGATTGTAGACAAGACCGCCGCCGGCTTTGTTGGGTGATACATTGGAAAATNNAAAGGAATACAAAAGAATACCACCACACCGAAAATAACAGGGATGGAGAACACAAAACCGGTCCGAGCCTTTTGTCTTGCTATTTTACTTGTATAATAATTTTTGTCTCTCATGCATCCGTCCCTCCACGACAAAGCCAATCCTGTGCTTCTATCGTTTGGCCGTTAATTGTAACATCATTTTCTCCATAGTTGACAATGATGTTCACTCCATTTTCAAAAGCGGTTGAAAATACATCCTTTTGAAGCTGCTTGTATTCAATAATATCTGAGTTTCCGATTTTTTTAAAAACTTCTGATGTACGCTGGTAATAATCCGAAACAATATCCAACCAATTGCGATAATCCGTGGATAGATTGTCAATAAAATAAGTACCATTTAGAAAATCATCGGCAGTATACGTAAAACGGAAGGTTGCATCTGCGCCGAAGGATACGGCGAGAAGCATCTGATGTCGATAATCGTAGCCGTTATTGATGGGTTTGCTTGAATATCCCTTTAGCCCATGCATAACCATCTGGACAAAGGGAACTGCATGCATTTCACGATTATACCTGCTGGAATCTAGCGGGATTGAAGAAATATAATCTGCGTATGGCCATGTATACATATTTCCTGATGAAATGGCTGTATGCTGATTCTCTAAAAGCGATAAGCTTTGGACTGCCATTTCTTTTGATTTCTCACGATTCAGTCCGGCTGATTTGTTCATTTCCGAATAGAGATCCCGTCCTATATCGGTGACTGCTAACGAACTAAGCCCCAGTGGACGGTAGCTTTTAACAAATGTACTGATATATTCAGACAAATAAGCAGGAGCGACATATGTACCAATACGATAATTAAAAGAATTTCCGGTGGCAACATCGTAATGGTATACGGTAGAGAGGTTGTTTCCGAGTGCCCGTGCCGCCATCTTCCTGGTATTAAAGCCCTTGGTATTTTGAACACTTACAAGCTGAACCTGAGGATACAGCGTATCACCGTTCTTTGTGAGTGCTTCATCCAATGCTTGCAGACCTTTTTTACCTCCCAGAACCTTCTCAACATTTAGATTCTGCACTTGTTTTGTGTATAACCCCCCATTGCACCATCCCAGATAGTGAAGATTTATCTTGCCTATTCCCCTGTCGTGCAACATATCCACAATCTCTTTTGCCTGTGTGAAGGTTGTCGCAGCTTCATTTTTTCTTACCGGAAAAATTCCGAGCAAGGATGATGATTTATCCACACTGCCTATTACCTCAACATTTAGAGGTACCTCGGACGGTTCCAATTTTTCTGTGGGAAGTATTTTCAACTGCTGATAACGGTTGCGTACCAATTGGCTCATACCGTACAGGTCGGCTTCTTTACCGCACAAAAAACTATATCTGACAGATATTTTTCCCGTGTAGGTATCGGGCTGTGTCATAGGAACATTGGTGCTGGCTGCCGCATCAGCGAAACCGGCATCAATCAGTGCTGATTCCGCAACCGTGAAAGAAGGATATATAGATGAAAAAGTGCTCGTCCCTTTAAGATTTGTATTTACGCTTGCTAACGCATCTCCATCCTCTATCATTGCTACAAAACCGGAATCTCCCAACTTTTCACCGAACACCGGAAGGATCGACTGTTCCACTGCCCCGAATTGCTGCTCTTTGCGGATCGCTTTTTCTTCCCCATAGATCCTTATAGAGTATGACGGATAACCCGAATTTTCGCCGTTTATATTTTGAATTGAACCGCTGCCGTCGGGCAGTAAAAGCCAACCCTCGTCCTGTTTGTTATGACTTGCTCCGAACATCTCCAGCAATGATATTTTCGTAACATTTATATCCTTATCACGGGTTAGACGACTACAATCCAGACTTACAGACAGTTGCCCGTCTTTCAGCGCTATTTCCATTTCGAAGTCATATCTTAAAATCGGTTCGACTTCAATATCGGCACCATTATCATCATTATCCTTCTGTATCTGCTCTTCGTCATAGCCTATCGATCGCAAAATATCTTTTACTTCTTTTGCCGTAAAGTCTGGAATACTGTTATTGAGAATGTAAAGATCCCGCTCTTGTAAAACTGGAAATTTTTTAAGAGCCGATTCGCGTTTTCTTTGTAATAGATTGGGGTCGTTCAACGAATATAATGAATACCTTTTTTCAAGCACAGATTTTTCATCGTCCGACAACTTGACCAAAATCTCGTTTTCAAATCGTTCCTTCTCAACTGCCTGAGGCAAATCAAGTGCGGTTATAACCTTAGTTTGACCAATCACCATTTGAATTTTAACACCGTTTTTTATATTCACTGTATCAAACTGTCCGCTTTTTACACTATGATTAAATGAGTCGTAGTTTTTCACCGTTCCGTAATCGTTCACACTAATTTTAACCAATGCCCGATTGCTGTCATCGGCACTGCCGGTAAACGAAGGATCGCTCAAGGGATCGGAATACCATACCTTTGAGTTGCGTGTATCCTTAACCGCAAAAGCCATAGATTGCTCGTTCATATATAACTCCAGATCCCCGTCTGAAGCGATATGTTTCATAGAGTCGATTCCTCCCCCTTTTGTAAAGGTGACCGAACCACTCTCCCAGCCTTCAAACGAAAAAGGCTTAAGGGTTGAGGCGTCATTAGAGTCAGTCTGCGTATTGCATCCCGACAAAAGCACGGCGACCATTCCCACAGCCAACAGCAGTGAGATNNGTAAAAGTCACCTCTCTTCTCAACGGTAGGAAAGCTCCTTATAAACGGACTGAAAGAAAGCGAACATTTGCTGAATCAAATTAAAACAAAGTAGAAAAATCAAAAGAATAATGGCTACACCCACAATTGAAAGCAGGCATGCCACAACCGCTTTCATAAATGTATACTGGTTTATCTGCATAACGCTGACGACTATTAAAAAACCGGTCCATAGCAACGCCAGCCCCGAAATCAGCTCCAGATACATTCCCTCTTGTGCAATTATAAGGTTACTTAACACAGTACATAAAATATTGCTTGAAATAAGGGGAACGACAGCATAACAAAGCCCCATAAAAATCTGATCCATGGTTCCCTCTCCGTCCAGCATAAGGGTAAGGCACCAATTGGCTATGCAAAACAGGACAAGAGGCATAACCGACTGAAGAAAAATCATACCCAAGTTTACAGGATTGCCTCTGGAGGGATTAAAAATATAACCCGTATACATGGCACGGATAACCGAACTGATATAATAAAGCAACAAAAACAGAATTCCTGCAGCAACCGTCCCACGACCCTCGTATTTCAGTTCATAAAACCCGTTAAACGGTTTGAACAGTGCCACTTTGGCAAACATCACACTGCTTCTAAAGCTGCTTGTCTGCTTCATACAGCTTCCCCCCCCCCCTTGCTTATTTTCTACTGTTGTGTTCCTTGTATTTGCGCGCCTCTTCCCTGAAGAAGATCCAACGATCACGTGACTGACGAATAAATCCAAACGTTTTTAATAGAACCAATGCTGCAAAAGCAAGTATTAGTCCGCCTGCAATCCATGGGATTATTTTTTCAGCCTCGATTTTTCTGTATTTTGCGTATGCCTGCGAATACAGTTCGGGAGAATTCCCCAAGCGAAAATGCCGCATTGCCTTATGATATTCGCCTTGATCGTATTGCAGTTTACCCACATTTCGATTAGCAGCCTGATTATGGGGATTCAATGCAAGCACCTTATTCCACTGATCCCACGACTCCCCATATCCGCCTGTATACTGTGTACGTGTGGCAGCTATAACGGCTTCTCCGTATTCGGTAGGGCGGAAAATTATCATCTCATTGTTCCCTTTGTCCAATACAAGAATTTTACCATTATTCCATTCCACCGCCGTCGGCACCCGAAAAGCACCCCGTTGGGCGGAAATCCCGCCAAAAGCAAACAACAGGTCCCCTTCACTGTTATAGGTGAACAACTTACCTCTGATATTATCCAGACAGGTGTATATGCATCCTTCGATTACATCTATGTCAATTAGATGTGATGTTGAACCGGGAACGCCTTCCCGAACAAGCGGAGACAGCTCTCCTTTTATAAACCATGTTCCCTGATTTAAAACATTATTGCCTATCAGATTGAGTCGGCGAACAAGGTTTTCATTCTCATTGCCCTTTGAAGTTGTATATAAGAAACCTTCTTTGTCCATATCAAGACTGTTGAACTCGATGGGTACAGTATCCTCCTGTGCCTCTATCTGAGCTTCGGTTGACAGTCTTCTCCACAACAAATCAATCGCATTTATTTTAATTCGGTTTGCACCTACAAACCCTGTAAATGCATTGCTGCTGTCTATCATCATTAAGCCATCGAATATACCCTCCACTACCACATAAAGCCGACCCGCGCTGTCTGCCGCCAGCTTGGTGGGTTTGAAATCAAATGTATCACGTATTGCAGAAATATCGGGCGATTCAATGATGCGGTCGGCAGTAACATCAATAACCAGTGGTTTTCCATGTTCGGCTGACACTAACTCTACGCCGTCCTCAGGCTTAAACTCACTGCTATTCCTTATAAACAATGGAATTTCAAAGGAAACGATCTTTTTATCCTGAGTTAAGGACACATATAATCTGCCATCCACTTGATAGATTCCCCGCCCGCCTGTAAATCTCGTATTTTCTGCATCCCCCGGCAACCAGCCACGGATTATGCACAGAGTTTTGGAAAGGGATTTATCAACAACCACAATACGACCGTTAAGTGTATCAAGAATATATGCATTCCCGTTGTCATCACAGGCAAAATCCTCGGGTGTATTCAACGGCAGATCCAAACCTAACCTACCGCTGTTTAGAGCGTCATCAAATACAAAAGCAGCAGGTGCCGGTTTTGCGTTGGCAATATCCCTTTTGGATACAATAAGACCGTTATAGTTATCGGTTGAATATTCATAGCCGGAAAAAGGAGCAGCTGCATTGGCCTGCATAAAAAACAATCCCATCATCAGGATGGCAGCTATTATTTTTTTGACTGACAGGCTTCTCATAACAACGCCTCCTTATTCCTTCATACCTGATGTGCTCATGGTTTCAATTACCTGTGATTGACTTAAAACAAAAGTTAAAATAGGAACTACCATCATTACAAGTCCCACCGCTCCGGCAACCCCCATTCGGGCAATACCTCCGCTGACAATTTGCTGCATTGCCATTGCAAGAGTTTTATTCTGTTCACTAATAAGATAGTTACTGGATAATCCCCACAGTGCCTGCATTTGCAATATGATCAAAGTCAACCATGCGGGTTTTACCTGAGGCATAATAATACTCCACATAACCCGAAATTCCCCGGCGCCGTCAATGCGAGCAGATTCCAGAATAGAATTCGGTATTGGCTCCATAAACTGCTTCATTAAGTATAAACCCAACGGTGCCTGTATGGCAGGAACAATCACAGCAAGACTGGTATCAATCCAGTTTAAATCGGCCAACAGAAGATAATTGGGCACTGCCGTTACAACACCGTTGAACATCAGTGACAGCACAACAATTTTGAACAATGCTCTTGAGCCAAAAAAAACGTGTTTTGCCAATACAAATGCAGCCATTGAAGAAAAAGCGATATGAAAAAAGGTGGTGGTAGCAGTTATAAACACCGTATTGGCAACATAACGAGAAAAAGGCACCCATGTCTCATTCATAAGGTTAAATAAATCTTTGAAATTTTGGGTGGTCGGATTGGTTACAAAAAACCGGGGAGGAAACAAAAGAAGTTCTTCCAATGGCTTAAATGCATTGAATATTACATATATCAAAGGCAGTGCCATAAAAGCACCCAAAATCAATAAAAATAATATAGAGAGCAGATTATCTGCTATGCCCCTGCTTACTTTGCGCCCACGCAGTTTTCTTGAGATTCGTGTAAGAATATCGGGGCGGTATGTGACGGAGGATGTTGTTTTTGAATTCATTCGCCAACCCTCCTTAAAGCAGCCTGCACAATCTGATTTGCCGCAATCATCATCACAAACAGTACGGTAGCTATTGCCGAGGCATATCCGAACTCAAATCGTATCATTCCATAATCCTGCAAATGCGTTACAATGGTATGTGCGGCATATTCCACGCTGGGAAATCCCGCCAGTTGAACGCTAATATCACTAACTGAGAAGGCAGCGGTTATCTGCATAACGGCGCCAAACATAAGCTGAGGTTTCATGGCAGGCAGTGTGATATGCCAAAGCTCCTGCCATTTGTTGCGTATTCCCTCCACGGCACCGGCTTCATACAGAGATGGGTTAACGCCCTGCAAGCCTGCAATAAACGCAAGAAAGCTTGTTCCCAAACTCATCCATAGCTGTACAACAATTATGGTCATTAGTACATAACGCGGGTCTTTAAACCAAGCTAAAGGTTCACTTAATAGTCCCAGCTGAAGTAAAAAGCTGTTTGCATAGCCGTGTCGGTCGGCACTGAATACAAAAGTCCATATTGCCACCGCCGCACCGGATATGGAAGGGGCATAAAAAACCAGTGTCAAAAACCAGCGCACTTTTGGACTAAGATCATTTATCAGCCATGCCACCAAAAGTGACAGCAGATATCCCACAGGACCTGTGATTATTGCAAAAATCAGTGTATTTTTGAGTGCTGTCAGAAACACGCTATCCTGCAAAAACAAGCGAATATAATTATCAAACCCTATGAACTCCGGAGTAGTAAACACATTGTAATATGTAAACGAATACCACATTGAACGTAAAACAGGATAAACGGTAAATACAAAGAAAAGGGAGAAGAAGGGAACAAGCATAATGATAACGGGTAATCTCTTTTTAAATTGCTTTAATAAATATCCCATATTGAAGTGTCATTCCTTTCTTAATACGGGGTTTGCTTCAGCCTGTTCCCCTTACTGCTCCAAACCAAATTCCCTGCGTTTGTTTTGTATCTCGTCATTCATACTAAGTGCATATTCCTTTAAAACTTCCTGCGGGTCATTCGAATAGGACAAAACATTACGAAGCGCGTTTTCAACATTACGGGGCACATAATAGCTGCCGGGGATCTCAGGTATGCCCCTTGTATTTTGCCAGCCCTCCCAAAGCTTTTTGTATTCTGAGGTCTTCCATGGGAAGTGTTTCATTGCTTCGATATTCGCCGAATTATGACGAGCGGCGACACCTAAAAGTGCTTCCAACTGACGCCCGAATTCGACCTGAATCTCTTGGCNNCCACCATTTCATAAACTCCCATGATGCCTGCGGTTGTTTTGCCGATGCCAGCATCATTAAGCAGGTACCTGTTGAAGCGGCGGTATTGTCGATTGTTCCGTCCTCACGAATCGTGCCTGGTATTTGATCAAAATCCCAAAACCCCTTTAATTCTGGAGCTAATACGGATATGCGGTTATAGAAGCTGTAATCTGCAACTACAAGCGGCATTTCACCGGTGCGGAATCTGTTAGCCGCGTCATAGTCAAGAGGCAGACTGTACCCGGTATATAGATTTGTCCAATTCTTAAACTGTGTCAAAGCATTTTGAGAACCTAAAAGGCTACGTGATTTATCTTGATTGTAGATACTTCCGCCCGATTGGTAGATCCTTGTTGCTAAATACGATAAATCCCCCGGTATGCCCACCGTCATATATTTCTTTTGAAGTTCTCCCAGCATAACCACAAGTTCGTCCCATGTTCTAGGTGGACTTAAATGCATTTCTTTCATTATATCTGTCCGGTAGAACATCATGGGGAATCCCTGTGTTTCGGGCAAAGCATAATAACCGCTCTGGAATTCATAAGGCTCCATGGCACTGTCCATAAATCTATCGGCAACCTTTTCAAACCCGTCAAACCCGCTTAGGTCAGCTGCAGCGCCTCTTGAGGCATAATTTACAGGCTCAGCGTTTGTCAATGCCAATGCGACATCCGGTCCCATGCCCGAAACCGTTGCAAGCAGCAATGAGGATATGCCTGTTACCGAAGCAGTAATTTTGACATTAACCTGAATACCGTAATCGGGTTAATGTCAAAATTACTGCTTCGGTAACA
>DOWI01000204.1 GCA_003519645.1 Oscillospiraceae bacterium | reverse complement strand
AATGCCGAAACAGCTTACGAAGAAATGTGTTCAGTCAAAGAGCGGTTCGGCAAATTAGGTGGCAATGTATCATACCATGCGTATCAGAGTTTTAAGCACGGTGAGGTTACGCCGGAGCAATGCCACGAAATCGGAATCAAACTGGCAAAGCGGCTTTGGGGCAAACGGTTTCAGGTGCNNCTTGATAAAGGACATCTTCACTCGCATTTTGTTATCAATTCTGTTTCATATGTGGACGGCAAAAAGTTCAACGACAATTATAAAGCGTATAGCGATATGCGAAAAGCATCGGATCAACTTTGCAAGGAGTATGATCTGTCGGTTGTAAAGAATCCGAAAGGCAGAACGTCACGGAATTACTACTTTGCCGAAAAGAACGGTGAGCCGACAAAGTACAATCTGATGCGTGAGGCAATTGATGCTGCTATAAAAATCTCAAGCAACCGCCGAGATTTTGAAACGGCGCTGCGTGATATGGGATATTATTGGGGCGACGACCCGAATCGCAAATACGGTACAATCCGGCGTATTGGCGATAAAAAGCCGGTGCGCCTTTATCAGCTTGGCGAGGAATATGATGTTCCACGGGTGCGGGAATGCATAAACGACAATTATTATCGTTATGGCTCACAACTATATCGACATAGCCAGACTTTTTATATCCCACCGAAAACAAAACGGTATGAATTGCATGGCAGGTTCAATAAAAGCAAAAAAATCACCGGATTTATGGCGTTGTATATGTATTATTGTTATCTGCTCGGCGTATACCCAAAACGTGAAAACCGACCGAAGCCATTGTCGCCGCAACTGCGTGAAGCGGTTCGCCGAATGGATGAAATATCAAAACAAATACGACTGATTTGCAAATACAATCTGAAAACTGATAGGGATGTTCATGCCCTGATTGACAGCAATATAAAAGCAATGAACCAACTGAAAAAAGAACGGGATGGCTGTTATAACAAACTGCGTCGGTGCGATGACCCAGCAGTTATTCGTGAAATCAAAGCGCAGCGTGACAGCATTAGCGCAAGTATGGCGGCTTTACGCAATGAAAATAGAATTGCGGATAAAATTCCGGTTCGGGCAGCTGTGATGAAAGAGGATATCAAAATTGAGCGACAGATGCGCTTTGAGCGCAGTCACCGCCAGCCACAGAAAAGCAAAACGAAAGACAGGAGCGATGCACGATGAAAAGTATAGAAAAGATACAGCAGATAAAATTATCGGAATTAAAACCGTTTAACAATCATCCCTTTAAAATCCGTCAGGACGATGAAATGGCACAGATAACCGAAAGCATTAAGGAATATGGTGTAATAACCCCGGCGCTGGCAAGGCCAATGCCTGAGGGCGGTTATGAGCTTATCAGCGGGCACCGCCGAATGGAGGCGTGTAAATTGCTTGGAATTGATACGATGCCGGTAATGGTTCGGGAAATGAATGATATAGAGGCGGTGATTACAATGGCGGATTCCAATCTTCAACGAGAAAATGTTTTGCCCAGTGAAAAAGCTTTTGCTTATAAAATGAAACTGGACGCACAAAATCGGCAGGGACAGCGGACGGATTTAACCTCGTGCCAAGCTGGCACAAAGTTAGAAAGCGAGAACAGCAAGCGGCAGATTTACCGTTATATTCGATTAACTGAACTAATCCCTGAAATTCTGCAAATGGTGGATGAAAATAAAATTGCGTTTACCCCGGCGGTAGAGCTATCGTATTTATCTGCCGATGAACAGTACAATTTACTGGATTCCATGCAGCGAAATGATTGCACACCATCGCACGCACAGGCAATTCAACTTAAAAAGTTATCGCAAGATGNNAAAATAAACGATATTTTATCCGAACTCAAGCCCAATCAGCAAGAGCAGTATAAATTTAAGCGTGACGAGATTCGCAAATATTTTCCGAAGAGCTATACGGATAAACAAGTTTATGATGATGTATTTAAAGCACTGGGGCTGCTAAAACGACAGCGGGAACGAAATCGGGATAGCCGTTAATTCGAACCGCAAGGTGTTTATAGCAGTACCAATCGTAGGATGGCAGAACTCTTTACCAGCAGTTATAATAAAGCTGTCGGTAAAAAGGCTGTCCTGTGTTGCTTATTAAAATTATTTGGAGGTAAAATTATTATGGTAGCAGGACATTTAGAAATTAAGAAAGGATATTATTACGCCGTATTGAGTTATCTTGACTCACAAGNNGGAAAACGGCAACGTCCGTGGATTGCATCCGGCTTACCGGAAAAAGGCAACAAACGAAAAGCGGAAACATTCTTACAAAAAACAAGAACGGAATTTGTGATTCCACCGGAAAAGGAACATGAGAGCGATCTTGAAGCGAATATGCTTTTCACTGATTATTTGGAGCAATGGCTTGAAATTGTTAAAGTACGAGTTAAAATCGCCACCTATTCATCGTACGCCAGCATGGTTAAAAGCACAATCGTACCTTATTTCAAGGAGAAAAAGCTAACACTCAAAGAAGTGGAAGCACGGCATATTCAGATGTTTTACACCGAAAAGCTGAAAACCGTCAAACCAAACTCTGTCATCCATTACCACGCAGTCATTCATCAGGCTCTCAAATATGCTGTTAAAACGGATATGATTGCACAAAATCCGGCGATGAAGGTTGACCGTCCGAAAAAGAACGACTTCCAGCCAACATTCTATGATGCAAAGGAAATGGATAAACTTTTCACCATTATCAAAGGCACTAAGCTTGAATTGCCGGTTTTAGTTGCAGCTTTTTATGGCTTGCGTCGTGGTGAAGTGTTGGGATTAAAATGGGATGCAATTGATTTTGATAGAGGTACGATTACGGTAAAACGCACGGTCACCAGCGTCAATCTGGACGGCAAATACAAGGATATTGAACAGGATTCTGCGAAAACAAAATCCAGCTTGCGGACGTTGCCGCTTGTCGCAAATTTCCGTGAGTATTTTACGGAGGTCAAGGCGGCGCAGGAAACCAATAAGCGTATTTGTGGGAATGCTTATAATTATCAATATGATGGGTATGTCTTTGTGGATGAAATGGGCGACAGATTAAGGCCGAATTATCTTACAGATGGTTTTCCGAGACTTCTTGAAAAGCATGGATTAAAGCGAATGCGTTTCCACGATTTACGACACAGCTGCGCCAGTATCTTACTTGCAAACGGTGTACCATTAAAACAGATTCAAGAATGGCTGGGGCATTCGGACTTTTCAACCACGGCAAACATTTACGCACACCTCGACTATTCATCAAAACTATCCTCTGCACAAGCGATGACCGCAGGGCTTTTATTGCCGGAAGATAATAGTTTCAGTAGTAAATGGGCTGATTTTGATGATGGTCAAGATGCACAAAATGAAGAGTCTTAATTTGTGCCTGTTCTGCCCTAAAATCAGGGCAGAACACCTACATAAAAGCTGTATTTGAAAGAATGCAAAAAAAAGAAAAAGCCCGAAACCCGCATGG
>DOWI01000351.1:2357-5235 GCA_003519645.1 Oscillospiraceae bacterium | reverse complement strand
ATGTTCTGTTCGACCATACATGTGGAGACGGTAGTGTTGATGTCAAGGGTCAGGTAAAAAGTTAAGAAAAGGGCCCGATTTAGGGCCTTTTTGCTATCGTGAGTACGAAAACATTCAATCAGAGGCCTAAACATAGCGCTCTGCGGAAACAGGGCGATAAGCGAGGAACATAAAAAGTGTGTATAGTTTAGACGCCGATTTAGATGTCGGGTATTGAGTTGCCGATTTTGTTGTCAGAGAGAGTTTAGGCTGTGGATTGGATATACTTGGGAGGACGGTGGAAATAATGAAGATTAGAGAAATAGAAAAAATAATTGATGCGTATCACAATAATCATCCGGTGTTTGTTGGTAACAAGCAACAGGTCACATATGAATTACTTGCATCTTTTGAGGATTTATGCTCTTTGGCTGTAATGAGTAGTATGTTAAATCCGTTTGCATTAAAAAAGATTACAGACTATATGGATGCACTTAATCAGGCACTAAATTGGCTTGGGAATAGTACATTAGCTCTTTCGGAAGAAAAAATCAATTCAAATCTCTCAGAGGAACGATATAAAGAATGCACCTCTTTTCTTACGCATTACGCATATCCGTATTCTTTGATATGCAGTGGATATATTTCTTTTTCGAGGAAACGGTTAGATGCGAGAGTTGAAGGCAATAAAGTCACATTTATCTTTCCTGAAAATGCAAACAAATCAGCATGGAGCGATATCATGAGGGAAGCGAATCAATCGAATTTTGCTGGATTTATGGAATCCATTAACCCTGTAAAACTCTCATCCGCAAATACTGAATTACAAAAAAGGATTACAATTCAAGATGAGCAATTGTGTTATGAATTATCTGCAGAAATTCTGGATACCTTTAAGGATGTAGCTGAGAAACAGTGGGATTCAACAAAAACACTGCCTGATTTATGGAAATTCGACTTGTTTACATTAGCTGAATATAAGCAAGTATGGGTAGCAATTGCAACATTGTGTTATATTCACTTTTTTAGCTGTCTTTCCATAAAAGATGCTCTTGTTAGATTGAAAAACAGCACAATAATACAGCCGATAGGAAGTATTGCTGATTATATTGTTTCAACCACTAATGTTCAAAGAGACACAGTTTTGAATATCATCAACTATATTACTTTTGAAGATGATAAGCACAATGTAGATATTGTATATCAACCGATTGTGATTTTGCCTGGGGAAATTGTAGTCATAGCACCGATGTTGTTTATGGGTTCTCGTCCAGAAAGAAATTTGTTATCTGTAGTCAGTTCGAAAACTGATTTTGAGCATTCAAAAGAAGTTAATGATTTAGAAGACCTGATGGTTCAAGAAATAGAGGCCTTTATATCACATAAAGAGAATCTTAAAGTGATAAAACACAAGAAGTTGGAAGGACGTTTACCAGATATTGATTTAGGATTATTTGATGTAAATACAAATGCTGTGCTTTTATGTGAGCTCAAATGGTTTATGGCAGCTGATTCATCAAAAGAAGTCTATGCCCGGGAGGATGACATTACACACGGATGTGAACAATCAGGAGAAATAATGGCATATGCAATGAGTAATAAAAGAAAGTTCATGAAACATGTATTTGATGTGGATGATTGTGAAGCGGTAGATTTGTTTTGCTGCGTTGTTGCAAGACATAATATAAGAACACAAAATAAGTATGTTCCAGTTATTGATTTGAAAAAACTTAAGGAATTACTTTCAACTAAGCCGCTCAATTCAGTGTTTCATACTATTCGGAATCATGAGTATGAGGAAAGCTTACCAAATGATACGTCGATAACTTATCAGACGGTTGAATATGGAGGCTATACATTTGAAATTCCTGCAATTTGTTTCGGCTCGATGCCTGAATAGGTTATAAACAGAAGGCTCCCCATCACCGGATATTATTCCAGTGGTGAGGAGCCTTTGTTTCTGTGGGTTATCCTTCAATATCAACGCTTATCCCTGACTTGAATTCCACCGTGAAGTGGTCTTCAAAAACGGTGATTTTCTGCAGTAGCCTGCGGACAAGACTTTCATCAAACTCCGTAATGTTGGTTTCCTGTTTGCTGATAAAGTCCTGCAGTTCCTTGATTCGCTTCATGGCTTTTTCTCGACTGTAGCTTTCAGTTTCAGACTTTTCCTTCTGTTCGCGGAGACGGAAGATCTCGTCAGCGATGGCGTCGTAATCTTGCCTGTTATTAACCTTCTTGATGAGCTCTTTTTGAAGCTTCTCCAACCTTGTCTGAATGCCATCCGGTGAGAGAGTGTCAGCACTGATCACGGCTTTGGCAATGTTCTCTTGCAGAACTTTCAGAAAAGTGTTTCTGTCGGTCAGAATCATATTGATGGCCTTGATGGTGATGCCTTGAAGAACAGTTTCGTTTACCGTGCGGTTGGTGCAGTTTATGTCGGCGGAAGTGGGATCCAGACGGCTGATGCAGCGCCAGACGATAGATTTACAACCATGGTTATTCCAATGGACGCGACGATAAAGTTCTCCGCACTCGCCGCAGAATATCATCTGTGCAAAGCAGTGGTTGCAGGAGAACTTTCGTTTTTTCCCAGAAGGGCTGACATGGACGACCCGGCGGCGGACAAGCTCAGCCTGCACCTGCATGAAAAGTTCTTTCGGAATGATCGCCTCGTGGTCACCCTCGACGTAGTACTGAGGTACCGTGCCGTTGTTTTTGATTCGCTTCTTGGTAAGAAAATCGACGGTGTAGGTCTTCTGCAGCAAGGCGTCACCCATATATTTTTCGTTCCGGAGAATCTTGTTGATGGTGCTGGTGTGCCATTTCGGCTTTCCGGCACCGGTGAGGATGCCGTCTGCCTCAAGGCCGGCTGAAATCTTGTCCATGCTGGAGCCTT
>DOWI01000351.1:0-2254 GCA_003519645.1 Oscillospiraceae bacterium | reverse complement strand
TGGCTTTCCTGCTGGGCAAGTGATGCCATGATCGTGATCAGCACTTCGCCCTTGGCATCCATCGTATTGATGGACTCCTTTTCAAAGTAGACTGGAATATTCTTGTCTTTCAGCTGGCGGATGTACTGCAGGCAGTCGAGCCTGTTGCGGGCAAAACGGCTGATCGATTTGGTGATGATCATGTCGATATTCCCGGCCATGCATTCATCGATCATACGGTTGAACTCGTCTCGTTTTTTGGTGTTGGTTCCGGAGATGCCGTCGTCGGCGAAGATGCCCGCCAGCATCCACTCTGGATTGCTCTGAATGTACTCGGTGTAGTGGGTGACTTGAGCATCGTAGCTGGTTTCCTGCTCGTCGGAGTCCGTACTGACTCGACAGTAAGCGGCGACGCGAAGTTTAGGCTGCTCAGATTGTTTGACGGTGTTCCCAACCTGCCGTTTGGCTGGAATAAACATGACATTGCCCATCAGCTCACCTCACTTTCTATGAGGCTGTAGAGGTATTCTGCCTGTAGCTTTGGGTCTTCATAGTGCTGAACGGCTTCGGCAAGATGGAAGTGTGTCGGAACCGCAGCTTGCTTCATGGCTTTCTTGTGCTTCAGCCTGCCGAGCTTATCAGCACGTCGGATCCGTTCCTCGGAAGCGCTGTCGAAAGCCTCCTGTTCGATGATGGCAGGATAGAAGGTATCGCCGAGGTAGTGGCGATTTTCCATCAGGCGTTTTGCTTCACCGTGGTAGGCTTCAATCCCGGCTTCTGCCGCAGCCTTGGCAAGCGCCATGCCGGAGAGGTAGTACTCGTAGAGTTTTCGGATTTTGCCTGCTTTTTCTTCATCAATGATGGCAGTGCCGTTTTCAATGCTGTATCCATAGGGTGTATGCCCCATGTGATCACATCCTTTCTTTCAGTGTCAGACCGCACTTTAATTCAAAGCATGCTTCCGTTCGGGAGCGAATGATGATGCGGCTGACGAATTTTTCAAATAGTTCTTCCTCAAAGACAGGAACCATCCCACCTTTTTCTGCAAAGTGAAGAAGCACCGTGGCCTCAGTTACCTTCGTGACATCTTCGGAAACCGTGTTCTTTAGCGCTTCCATTTCATCCCGAAAGCTGTCTGCCTGCGAGAGAAGCTCGTTTGTTTCCCTGCTGTAGAGGATCTGGTCGATGATACCCTGTGTCATGAGCTTGGTCAGCGTCTCGCGTTTTTCCGTGTTCTGTGCCATCAAGGTCTGGATCTCCTGAATGTGCCGGAGAGAATCGTCAGCGGATGAATGCTTTAGAGCATCGATATAAGGCTTTAAGATCACCCGGTGTCCATAGACCAACTTGTTCATCATGGTGACGAAGGCCTGCTTCAAGGAATCATCCCGAACGTAGAGCATCGAACAGCGGCTCTTGTCTTGAATATGGGTGTTGCAGCACCATGCTGCATATTTGTAATCGGCACAGCTGTGGATTCTTCGCTTAAAGGTGTCACCGCATTCACCGCAGATGATCTTACCTGAGAAGGCGTAGCGGCTTTGATACTTAGCACTTCCCTTGGTAACGCCTTTTTCGTTTGCACGTTGGTTGATCAGTCCCTGTGCTGCTTCAAAATCCTCTCGGCGGATGATTGCCTCATGATGACGCTTAAGCAGGTACTGGCCTTTTTCACCATGATTGGCGTGGCGATTGAAGCTGGAATCCGAGAAGGACTTCTGGAAGATACAGTCTCCGACATACTTTTCATTGCCAAGCATTCCGCGAATCGTCGTAGACGTCCAGTGTCCGGTACGCTTGGTGGGAACACCTCGCCGGTTCAGATCGTCAGCGATGGCTTGGGTACCCTTGCCGGATAAAAGAGCAGCGAATATTTCCTTCACGATGGCTGCCTGTTCTGGATTAATAAGCATCTTTTCCCCATCCCAGTCGTAACCATAGGGCGGGTAACTGATTTTAAAGGTTCCATTCTCGAAGCGCTTCTGGATGGACCATTTGCTGTTTTGTGAAATGGAAACCGACTCACCTTCAGCCATGCTGGAGAGGATTGCCGGAAAGAGCTCGCTCTCCATAGAGCCGGTGTTCAGGTTTTCTTTTTCAAAGTAAATAGGGATGCGTAAATCAAGAAGTTTTCTGACAAGCTCTAGACAATCCAGAGTATTGCGACTGAAGCGGCTGATGGACTTCGTGACAATGAAATCCACTTTACCGGCTTTGCAGTCGTCAATGAGCCGCAAAAGCTCCGGTCGTCGTTCCTTTTTGGTGCCGGTGATGC
>DOWI01000350.1 GCA_003519645.1 Oscillospiraceae bacterium | reverse complement strand
TGAGCTGCGGGATCTTTACCGCAAAAAAGCACAGCTGATGATTTCTCTGATCGAGGAGCATCTTGTGCCTACCGGCATTACCTACGCCCACACCCAGGGCGGTTTGTTCGTCTGGTGCCGCCTGCCCGATGGCGTGGATATGCCGTCTTTCTGCAAGCGTGCTGTGATAGACTATAANNATAAGGTTGCCATCGTTCCGGGCAATGCCTTTTTAATCAATGAAAGCGACCCTTGCCAAAACTTCCGTCTCAACTTCTCTACCCCTACCGATGAGGCCATGAAAATAGGCGTCGCAAGGCTGGGGCAGCTTGCAAGAGAAGTTATAAAATAGTCTCGCCCACGCATTTTGATTGCCGGCTGAGACATCATATACATGCGGGGCAAACTCCCTGAAAGGATACAGATGATATGGACACCACAACTCAAACCGCCGTACAGCGAAAGAAAAAGGCACTAAGCTGCATCCAGCCCACCGGTATCCCCACGCTGGGCAACTACCTCGGTGCAATGCGCAACTGGGTGACAATGCAGGACGATTTCGAGTGCGCGTTCGCAGTTGCTGACCTCCACGCAATCACAGTTCGGCAAGAGGCAGCACAGCTTCGCAAACAGATTTATGAAATGTTTGCCCTGTTGCTTGCGGTGGGACTTGATCCGGATAAAAGCCTGCTGTTTGTTCAGTCTCAGGTTCCCTCTCACGCCGAGCTGACATGGCTGCTCTCCTGCCACACCCAATTCGGCGAGCTGTCAAGGATGACACAATATAAGGATAAGTCCGCCAAGCATGCCGACAACATCAATCTTGGGCTGTTCGCCTACCCCTCCTTGATGGCTGCGGATATATTGCTGTATCAGCCTGACTATGTGCCGGTTGGCGCCGACCAGAAACAGCATGTTGAACTGACACGGGATATTGCAGAGCGATTCAACAATGTTCATGGAAAGGTGTTCACCGTTCCCGAACCGTATATCATGAAAAGTGGAGCCCGAATCCGTTCCCTTCAGGAGCCCACCAAAAAGATGTCCAAATCGGATGAAAACCAAAATGCTTTCATTTCATTAAAGGACGACGCCAATACCATTATGCGGAAATTTAAACGCGCGGTCACCGACAGTGAAGCACGTGTCTGGTATGCCGATGGCAAGGACGGCGTAAACAATCTAATGGAAATCTACGCCGCTATTACAGGCAACACGCTGGAAGAAATTGAAGCCGAGTTTGCAGGCAAGGGCTACGGTGATTTTAAAGTTGCAGTGGCCGAGGTGGTAATCGAATGTTTGCGTCCAATCCAAACCCGTTTTGATGAGTTGATGAAGGATAAGGCATACCTTGAACGGATTATGAAGCAGGGCGCAGAGCGGGCAACCTTCATATCCCGCCGAACACTTAATAAAGCCCTTAAGAAAATGGGCTTTGTTCTTGTTTAACGTATAACTGACTGTTCGTTTTTTCTGCATGCCTTGTCCAACAATAGGTTTATCTGTTTTTGATGCCAAGTGTATCTACATTATTAACACAAAAAGGAGGTGAAACAATGGGAATACACGATCATATCAGCTTTAATTCAAATGAAGAGTACGAACGCTCTATCTTTCAGTTCGTTCAGACGGCAGGCGATATGACCATCAAGGATGCCAGACAGCATCTCGATCAATTGGTGGACAGGACATTTTCAAAAAATCGGTTTCTGACCTATAAGTATAATACACGAAGCAGAACGGGAAGTGCGCTGTTTGCTTTTGACACCGGTTTTCGTTTCCAAAACGGTCGTGAACGTATTTTTGCATATACCCTCAAAAATACGCGGCGTGAGGAGGACTCTAAAAAATTTTACGGACTGTTCATTGAACGAGAAACCATGCTGCGTGACGAAATACGGTCACGCCAGAACCGCTGGCATATCGGAGACATTGTGTTTGATTCCATAGATAGCATGAACGACCTGCTAAGCAGGCTTGGGGATGAAGCGCTTTACGAAAACTGGACGTTTACCAATTATCCGTCAAAGGTAAGCCATCCCATTCTAAAAAACTATCTTGAAAATACATTTTATCAGCTCGTACATCAGGACAAAATATTTATTAATAATGACGAGGAAAAAATGCTGCTGAACACTGGCCTGATTGACACCTCCTTTAACGAGCTGTTTTTGGTGTGTGATATTGTAAAGAATTCAGCCAAGGACACCCTCTTCCGACAGGAATACCGCTCGCCTGAGATATATAAATCGAGCAACCGCGTGTTCTGCAATTATTCGCGCAATGCACCCTTGCCTGTCGCCACGTTTTATGAAAATCCGGGTGATCTGCTGTTCAACTGGGAAATTGCACAAGCTCCGGGCGGAATCACGATTGCCGACGAACACATTTTTCGTGATAATATGAATCGCATTAACCTTGGGCTTCGTGACCCCGCCATTCGGTTCAATTTTGAAAATCCGCATGACGTTTCCCGATGCCGACAGATGTTTGAAGGTGCGCTGAAGGCCTCGCTTGAACTGTCGAAACGCAACTATAAATTTGTCGCCCCTCAGTTCTGGCCTGCAACCGGCAAGCTGCAGTTCCTGATGCCAATTTATCTTGAAGGGGTTCAGGAAGTAAAAAACGGGCAGTCCCGTGATGTATTGCCTCCCACAGTGGCACTCAGTATGGAGCTGGTACACGGACAATATATCGGTACCACAATCCTGACGCTGGACATGGCATATCAGAACGCCCGCCTAATCGCGCGACCCGACGGTTTCTGGCTTGATGCCACGAAAATTTTTGCATCCAAGGCAGATTGACCGTATCAATAGAAATGGTAAGCCTACAATAGAAAAGCAGCGATTGGTTCTATTAATCAGAACCAATCGCTGCTTTTATTGATTTACTGTTTCACCGATTACCACTCGCTCAATCCCGCCCAAATCTCGAAACATCTCTATATTTATGAGCCCTGCTTTCGAAAACATGGCGGCAACATCCTTTGCCTGCCCCATGCCAACCTCGACGGCACAGATACCTCCGCTGACAAGCTTTGGCAGCCAGCTTCGGATGATTGCACGATAAAACACAAGCCCATCCCCACCGTCCAGAGCCATTACGGGCTCATGCTGAACCTCCTGCATGAGGGAAGGAATTTCATCTGCGGGTATATAGGGGGGATTTGACAAAATCGCATCATAGCATTCCTGGAACCCATCGGCGTCAAGCAATACATTGGCTTTGACCGGTGTTACATGAAGCTTGGGATAACGCGCACAGTTGCGCTCAAGGTAGTATAATGCCTCATCCGAAAGTTCCACCGCAGTAACATCTGCGTCGGGGCATAGACTTGCCAGACCCAGTCCCACGCAGCCGCTGCCAGCGCAAAGATCAAGAACCTTTGGGCGGTCAATGCCGCTGAGGCGATCTGCCGCCGTTTCACACAACAGCTCGGTATCGGCACGGGGAATCAATACGCCTTCCCCAACTTCCAGTGTCAGGGATAAAAAGTCCCAGGTTCCGAGAATATACTGAAGTGGTCTGCCTTCGGCGCGCTGCCTTGCAGAATCCAAAAGCTTGCTGCACATTTCCGGCGGTGCTGTTTTAGAGCCTTCAAAGGGCAGCATTCCACGCTGTATCCCCGTTATATGGAAAAAAAGACAGCCTGCATCAAAGCTCGGACTGTGACAGTCCGAGCTTTCAAGAATTGAAACGACTTTTTTATACAGTTCACAATTGGTCATAACAGTCCGCCTTTACAGCAGATCGGAATCATCAGGTGGAGCAACCTCGGTAAAGGATGTGATTGCAACTTCAATCATATCGTCGGTTGGCTCTTTGGTTGTGATGCGCTGCAGCCACAGCCCTGGTGCAGAAATAGCTCTGACCAGCCAATGATTGGATCTGCCCGCAAGCTTAATCAACTCATATCCAATACCGACAATAATCGGGATTGTCAGCAGCTTGATTCCGGTTCTGATAATGGGATTGGAAACCGAAATAAACATGGAAACCACAATTCCGACAACCAGCATCAGGATCATAAACGAAGTACCGCAGCGGGGATGAAACCGGGTTTGCCGGCGCACATTCTCAACGGTGAGCGCCTCCCCCTTTTCGTAGCAGAAAATGGTTTTGTGTTCTGCACCGTGATACATAAAAACGCGCTTGATATCCTTCATCAGAGAAACGGCGAAAATATACCCTACAAACAGCAGTATTCGTATCAGGCCTTCCATAACCGCTCTTAACACATTTCCCCAGACTTTATTTTGAAGCACGGGAACCATCTCACGCAAACGGTTAAATAAGAAGGTGGGAAGTGTCATAAACAATCCGACTGCTATGGCCACGCCCAGCAACATACTAAGCACCAATACAAGCGTCATGCCGAAACCTTCAAACATGCCTGTTGTTTTCTTCTTGGCATCCGAAGAATCATTTGCGGTATGTTCTGCGGTATCGTTTTCAGAGAATGAAACGGCTGTGTCAGCCGAGTCGCGGGATTGTGACTCCTCTTCAAACCCGGCAAGCTCTGCAGAGCGTAAAAGGGAGCGATACCCGATTCTCATCGAGTCAATAAAATTAAATACACCGCGGATAAACGGCAGCTTAAACACCTTTGACCGTTTTTTACCCGAAGTCTCCCAGCTTTCCAGTACAATTTCTCCGGAGGGATCTCGAACAGCCATTGCGGTCTTTTCAGGCCCGCGCATCATAACCCCTTCAATCAATGCCTGTCCGCCGATCGAGGTCTTTCTGGTTGCCTGTTGTTTCATAAGCTTAATATCCTTTCTGTGGGCTTGGTTAAAAGGCTGTAAGAAAACTTTTTCCTAAAATCCTACCGTTGAGCGGTCTTCATTTGGTGCTACCGGCAGCGTAATTGTAACCGTAGTACCGATGCCTTCCTCACTGTCTATTTCCAGACGCCCCTTATGCCTTCTGATGATCTCATCGGCTAGCGCAAGCCCGATACCGGAACCCGGACGACTGCGGTTTGCCTTGTAAAATTTCTTTTTTATATTTGGCAGATCGTCTTTTGCAACACCCACTCCGGTATCACTGATTACCACCTGCACATGGCTCCCCATGTCGGCTGTTTCAATACGGATACGCCCTCCGGGATTGGAATATTTAATGGCATTTTCAATTATATTTATGAAAACCTGTTTCAGCCTGTCATGGTCACACACAACAGGAGGAAGATTTTCGGGTTCGATATACAAGAGCTCGATCGACTCGCGCGACGCCCTGTCACGAAACAGAACAACCGCTTCACCAAGCTCAGCTGAAACGTCACTCCTCGCAAATTTCATGACAAGGNNACGATTCCGGACAGGCGTTCCACCTCGCCGGCAATAACCTCCAACCCCTTTTCAGTCAGCTCCACATCCCACGCCCCGGCCTGCCGCATGGTTTCCGCCCAGCCTTTAATAGCAGTCAGAGGGGTTCTCAGCTCATGGGAAACGGACGATATAAAATCGTTTTTCAGCCGTTCAGCATCAGAAATTTCACCTGCCATATAGTTTATGGTATCGCAAAGCTCCCCAATCTCATCGTCTGATTTTTTTACGATTCTTGAATCATAGTCGCCGAGAGCGATCTGACGGGCCGCTCGGTTGATTTCGGCAACCGGATGCACAATGGAGCTAATCAAATAGGAATTTGCCATAAGCATAAAAAACAATACCGCCACGCCAACCAACACAACCAAGCCGAAATACATAAATATCTGACGGTCTACTCGTGCCATTGAAGTGACATAACGAATCCCTCCAAGCACTGCACCGTCAGAACTGCGCAGCGCCAGCGTCATGGACATGACATGCTCTCCAGCTTGGTTTTTGCCTGACCAGGTTCCGCGGTTGTCATCGGCGAGAAGGGCTTTGGAATAATCACTTCTGACCGTTTTTTCGGGTTCAAATCCGGTAGATGAAACAATCACCGCACCGTTGTTTCCCAGCACCTGCATCTCCAGCTTTTCTTTATCGACAAAGCTCTCCACCAGTTCCCGCGCAAGTGAATCAAAGTTCAAGGCGGATGGATTGGAAGCAATCATTTGATTTAATACCGATTCGACCGAATCGACACGGGAGGACAGAGAGTATTCAACGCTTTTGTAATAGTAGGAGCGTGATGACAGGATAAACGCTGTCCCGAAAATAACCAGAAGCGCCAAAATAAAACCGATGCTATTTAGCATCCAACGCCGCATGATACTGGACTTCCGCCCCATACTTCTGCCCTCCTTTCAGATTTCATTGGATTTCACTGCCCAATACAGCATGAAATCAACCCACCCATTTGTATCCCAACCCCCATACAGTCAGAATATGCCTGGGTTCGGAAGGATCATCCTCGATTTTCATTCTCAGTCTGCGTATGTTCACATCTACAATTTTTTCTTCACCGAAGTATTCTTCGCCCCAGACTCGGTTGAGGATATCGGTACGGCTGAGCGCCTTTCCTTCGTTGGATAAAAAGTATTCTACAATCTGAAACTCGACCTGCGTCAGTTCGACCGGCTGCCCCTGCTTTTTCAGCGTGCGGTTGCGAAGGTTGAGTTCAAAATCACCGCTGACGATTTTCTCAAGAAAATTAACCGATTCTCTCGCCCGGGCGGCAACAACACATCTGTGCAGTGCGTCAACACGAGCCACAAGCTCGGAAGGACTGAACGGTTTTGTGACGTAATCGTCTGCCCCCATCATAAGCCCGCCGACTTTTTCCATCTCCTGCGTCCGGGCTGTCAGTATGATAATGCCGATATTATCATTGCGTTGACGCAATTCCCGGCAGACAGCAAACCCATCCATACCCGGAAGCATGATATCCAGCAAGGCTACATCCACATGATCTGACTGTTGATCATAAAGCTTGAGAGCATCCTCACCCGAACCGGCTTCGATAACCTCATACCCTGCACGTTTTAAATTGATTACCACAAATTCGCGAATCGACGCCTCGTCCTCACAAACCAGAACTCTCTTCATTAAGTTCTCATTCCTTTCCGAGTTTTATGCCCGTCTTAACTATCTATAATATATCATGATTAGTAAGAACTCCTATTGAAGGTACGAAAATCTATAGCTGATGCGGTCCAGATTAAGATTAAACGGCTTGGCATCTGAATACCATACCATAAACTTAGCATCTGAAAGCTGGTCCAGCTCCTGGAATTTGATGGCATCATCATTCTGCTTAAACGTACCAAAAGCGTTATTTTTAGAATTTAGTGCTGATCGATAGACCGCACGAATCATAAGAAACTTATTGCCCGCTTTGTCGTTTTCAAGGGTATGAAGCGCAAGCGTGCGGGTGTTTTTATCATAAGAAAATGTAAACCTGCCATCCCATTCCTCATCTGTCTGAAAATAATACCCGTCTGACATATTGATGATGCAAGAAAAATCCTGTGTCACCTTTTTGCTGATAACGCTCCAGCTGTTCCATCTGGTAAACCAAACCTTATCCGATTCGGTATATTCATAACCCGCAATGGTTTGGGTTGCAGGCCACTTAATCTCTCCGTCACCCTGCATATCCCTTGACGGCAAAGGCATATCTCGGTAAGTGAGTATGGTTCTGTTTTTTGTGCTGTCATAAAAAGGAGCAAGAAGCTGAAGACCATCCCAGTATATAAGCTCGGTCACCATTCCGCCCGAACTGCGTAATCCGTCAACATAAACGCCGTTAATAGAATCCGAAAGCCGACTGATAACCGGCGTTAAAAACTGCTGAATAGAACCGTCCAACCGGGTAGAACCAATCTCGGCCAAAACCATGGCATTTGTTTTCTTCTCGAATTCGGTCTGCATAAGCTTGGCGGTCGTGGTTTTGGCGGTTGCATTGGAATGAAGAATCAGCAGGCTATCTCTGCCCGAATCGGTAAGCCTGCCTACAACAAATTCGGTATACAGCTCCTTATACCATTCATTCAAAACACCACTATCGAGTGAATACATAACCAGCTGACGGTTGCTTAAATCTATATTCCAGCCCGTCAGAACCTCTAACATGCCATCGCCGTTTAATTCTCCGAACTGTATCCGGTCGATGTCCGCGCTTATTCCCTCAATATCGCTGATAGATTTCCAACCGTCATCCGTATTTTTCAGCAGGTTGAGGTGTATCATGCTGTTTTCAGTACCCAAGCTGTAAAATACAATGGCTTCGTCCTTTCCATCACCGTTAACGTCCTTCATCACAAACGAGGAACGATACTCGCCGGATTTGGGATATTTCAAAATATAATTGCCCCTCATATCCGGCTTATCCACTTGCTTTTTATTTTTTATATATGCCTCCAGTGCCTTTTGTATCTGCTTTTGTTCTCCTATGGGATGAGGCGGACGCAGAAGGGCTTCAACATCCATGCCGATGCTGCATCCTGACATCATCAAAGAAATAATTATTATGATGAACACAGCGAAAAATCTGGATTTCATGCCGTTCCACATCCTCGTATTATATAAAAGTAGT
>DOWI01000170.1 GCA_003519645.1 Oscillospiraceae bacterium | reverse complement strand
AAGCCACATGAATATGTGGGTGATCGCGTTCATTGTGATGTGCCGCTGCCCACTGCAAATTTTGAATGCGTATTCCATTTTTTTGAGCAAGGGTGATAATATGCTGTTCAATATAATTTTCCCATGCCCTGTGATCGGTTAGGTTCAGTTCGGTAGCAGTTTCGGAGGAAAAGGAAATAATCCCGCGAAAGATATTAACATGTCTGTATGAAAGCTCCCGAACCAGCCGCCCAACCTCCTGCCATGTCTGAAACTCACTGACTTCACCGGAGGGAGTCAGCTTACCAAATAAGCCATGCCGCATACCCTCGTTTTTGCAGGCTCCCGGCCGGGTGGCGATATATCCGATATGAGCGTAATTACATTTTGGCGTTTTACGGTAATTCGGTGGCCGGTGACGTTGTTTATATATCAGTATCGACAGATACGCCACCACCCTTTACCGCCTTGACCGCTCTCTTCATTTCCTCATCATCCATGAAAGCCGCAAGCGCGTCGGCGTTTTTCTGATTAGCATAGGCCAACGCCCGCTTGCGGGCAATCTTTTCAATCTTCTCAAAAGACGAATAGCGGTCACGGTCAATCAGGTCGGAAATAATGGCGATATTAGCGTAATATCCGGCAGCGGAGATAATCGTTAGGCGGTTGATAAGTCCTGCCAGACGGTTGCCAAGCCCTTTGATCTGTGCAGAAAGTTCCTGTCGGATCACGCCATTAATCATGTCAAGGTTTTCGATGTTCAGTTCAATATCCAAATAACTGTCTATCGCTTTACGGATTTCCTTAGATAAATCGGTATTATTATTAGCGGCAAGCCGTTTCAGTGTATCAATTGTAGCAACGGGCAGATGAAAAGATACCCGTTCCGTTTTGATTGTATCCGGCATATCATCATTCCTTCCTATAGATCGAGACTTTCATCTTCTCCATCCCAATCCCCCAATTCCTCAATTTCCGATAATTCAAAGGTGTATTCCTCTGGTGTTTCTGGTGTTCGTTCTTGCTGTTGCATAGCCCCGATAATAGGCAGCAGTTCATATCTTAAAAATTCCTGATTAGGGCATTTATTAATAAACATGCCAAACGTTGTTATCAACGCAGTGTCAAGAGGTGTTGTTATAGTAATATCACCGTTAATCCCCTCTGTGACAATATAAGAAGCAATGCTCTCAGGGTTAGGTTTCAGATATGTGACATCGTTGTTACAGTATCCTATCAAATAATCAAATGGCAGATATTTGGATTGTTCCATCCACAGCGCTCCTTACATTCAGTATGACAAAAATCATACCAAATAGTTAATAGTCATACCTTGGAAATCATCTGTAAACCCTGTTGAAAACTCTGTTTTCAAGCTGTAAGCCCGCCGGAAGTATGACGGCTATTCCTGCCTTAACACAAGACCCTATGGCACAGCCATAGGGTCTTGGTTTCGGGCGTCCCCCAAGGGGACGGGGTTGTAAGGGTGAAAAGAAAAGTCAAGGTTCAAGTCCTTCTTCATTATCCGGCAGTTCAAATTGGCAACAGTCCGATACCGCCTGATCTAACCGATCCATAACAGCGGTCAGCAAGGATTCTCTGTTAGGATCATCACAGTTACACAGTTCCAGTTCAAGAACTGCGCTCACCGCCGACGCTTCTTCCGGCGTCATGGTGATGACTATGCTTTTCTCCTCCAGTATTTCATTAAGAATTTCCTGCTTACAGCCGCGAACGGAAAAGCCCTCGTCGTGGTATCGCTCAACAAAATCTTTACTAACCTGTGAGGTAATGATGGTTGCACTGTCTTTATTGGTAAAGAGAAAATGGCAAACTGTCGCAGGTTCGTCGTACAACATAGGGATATTTTCCATAATGGATTCGATCTTTCCAGACAGACGAACACTGTCCTGCATTACCTCCTTGAAATCCGATTCACTTATATCTACTGTCCAAAGCTCATAGTCATTCTTGCCATACTTATATAGCAATCTGGCGGTAACATATCCATTAGCCAACTTCTAAATCATCCTCCGTTTCTGGTTCGTCCGAAGCATCTTTTTCAAACTCTGACTGAAGCTCATTCACACGGCGTTTATCCATATCCTCCTTGGTACAGCCTTTCCGCATTTCCGTTAGCTGAAGGTTAAAATCTTTTAAATACGGCGTGTGAATTGCACAATCATATCCGCGCTCTGAATACTTTTTCATGCTCTTTTCGGCGGCAAGCTGGCCCCAATTAGAAAAATGCCCATCCTTGTCACGGGATAGGTAATCATTGTCATAAGCAAAAACGATCTTTTTAATTCCCGGATGAGCTTCAAGATACCGATCCAAAGCCGCTGTACTCAAACAGCCAAGTGAGATCCGGTGATCCTGTTTCCAGTCACCGCCGTGGAGCTTGGACAGAGAAGCATGGCTCATCAGGTCAATGGGTGATTCGTTGACGATTACCAGATCGCTTTTCCCCTCATAACAAAATGGATAGCTTTTATCCGAGTTCTCGGCGTCTAACTTAAAATAGCTGTCAGAACGGGAAGCTCGCATAGCGCAGTATTTCGCGGTTCCATCCTTATCATAGCCGACAAAGACTGTATTGCCGTATTTTGCTTCCTGAAAAATCATTTTCTGATTCATGAAATGTGATACAATTTCCGGCTCAATACCGCGTATCGAAACAAGATACCAATAGGCGCGCTTATAATTAGCCGCCTTTTCCGGCAATACTAACGGCTCCCTTGGTTTTGGCACATAGGGTTTGTGTTCCGTGCGGTAAACGGCATAAACCTCTCCAAGCAGTTTTGCAACAGCTTCACCAAAGGACAGGTTTTCCTCCCTCATAACAAAATTGACAGCGCGGCCTTTTTTATTGCCGTCGCTGCCAGTATGATGATAAAACTTATTCGATTCAGGGAAAACATATAAACCGCCGCTATCTTTAAAGTGTATGGCTTTCTTTCCGCTTTTTTCTGCCTGATATCCATAGCTTTTCACAAGGGCGAGAATGTCCACGCTATTGGCCTTTTCTATTTCCTCATCGGTGAAGTGGCGGTAGGTAACATCATTACGCCTCATGGCTTATCACCTCACAATCCCTGTTCGTGAATCACCCGTTCCTCACCATATTCTTCTGCTTCCTCCGGCAGATTTTCGGCCATCTTTTCAACATCCTTATGGAACCTGTCCTCACCGGGTATAAGTCCGAGGGTGGAGCCATTTTCAAAAATACAATGAACCGTGCCTATATCGTCCACATGCTGAACGATTCCCTTTAGTCCGATTGGTAAATCACAATATGGGTCGTATAGCTGATCGAGAACGAGTTTTGTCCCCACAGGATAATTCTGCTTCATACGCTCCGCAAATGTGCGGTCATAAGGATTGCTTTTTCTCATTGTACCATCTTCCTCATAATTCTCCGGGTTGGCGATAGGTTTATCCCATCCAAACATAGAACCGCCGCGCATTGATTCCTCCATACCTCTGGAGATACCCACGTGACTATTTAATTCATCAACGATTTCACGATTCCGCTGTCTGTCGGGCGTTGAGTAATTGCAGCGGTAAAAGCCTGTTTCGCCTCTATGAATGATGATCATTTCACCACTTGCCTGATTGGTGCTGTAGCAATATGCCGGATATTTGTTGTCCTCCAGCTTCGGTTCATATTTAGCCCCGGCTCTTTCCATCAGTTCAGCAAGCTGGCATACATGATAGACAAAATCGCCAATCTTCGTGTGCAGGTCATCCAAATATTCGCATGTGCGTTCTAATTTTTCTCCGTCCTTATGCGTGATAATTATAGTCCCACCATCAGGAATAGAGAAAAGATGATTGCTTCTACTGTCGATAAAACGTATCATCTTGACATTAGGGTTCTTGTCCATACTCATCCTCCATATCCATTTCAGGTTCATAATCCGCATAAAACTCCGACAGGTTTAAACCCGACTTGGCAATTTCATCATCTCGCATTTCAAGGGTGTTTCGCAGATAATCATACAATTCCGCGCCCCTGTAATCCAAAGCAGCAGAGGACAATGCACGGTCTAAAATCTGCCGCAAACGTTCCGCTTCAACCCCTTGCAGAATCTCGCCGTTCCTGATTGCCTCATATTTTGCGTTATCCATCTGTAACCATTCATAGACTTGCAAATGGTCGGTCCGATTGACAAATTCATATTTTTCCACGTAGCCGTAATCCAGATTGGCAAAGGAAATCTCGCCCCGAATAATATCCTCACGGAAACCATCAAAGCCTTTCTGACCGCTGAAACCTTTGAAATCCATATGCTCCTGTAATATTTCATCACCAATTACAGCGCAAAAGGTTTCCCTGTCATCTGAAACCGCTATAACTCTCATGCTCGCCCGTTCTTTATGCATGTTACAGGCATAAAGAATAAATACATCCGTGTCATTGCTCAATATCCGATTCCTCCGTTTCCTCCGTTTGCATAACTTCTTCGAGATATTCGTCTATATCAAAATTCCCATATTCATATTTCAGATTCTCTACGATATCTTGAAAGCCCTCCGGCATATATTCTTTCAATTCATTTTGAAGGTCACGAATATCCCCAAGAAATCC
>DOWI01000363.1 GCA_003519645.1 Oscillospiraceae bacterium | reverse complement strand
AGAGGAGGGGCAGGGGGCGAAGAATCGGCGTTGTTTGCAAGTTCGCTATATCGTATGTATACCATGTACGCCGAATCCAAGGGCTATAAGGATGAATTGATGAATATGAACGAAACAGAGCTGGGCGGCATTAAGGAAGTCAGCTTTATTGTTTCGGGGGAGGGCGCTTACAGCAGGTTTAAATTTGAAAGCGGTGTCCATCGTGTGCAACGTGTACCCGAAACCGAAGCCGGAGGTAGAATCCACACATCTACCGCCACGGTTGCTGTATTGCCCGAAATAGATGACGTTGAAATTGAAATTAATCCGGCCGATTTACAGATTGATACCTACAGAGCAAGCGGTGCCGGCGGCCAGCATGTCAACAAAACCGAATCCGCCATCCGAATTACGCACCTTCCAACCAGAATGGTGGTTGAATGTCAGGACGAGAGAAGCCAGTTTAAAAATAAAGAAAAGGCCATGAAGGTTTTACGAGCCAGATTATACGAACAGCAGCAGGAGCAGCAGCGCTCGGCGGTGGCGGCCGACAGAAGGTCACAGGTTGGAACCGGTGACGGAAGCGAGCGTATTCGCACCTATAATTTTCCCCAGGGACGTGTCACCGATCATCGTATTGGGCTTACGCTGTACCGGATTGACAGTATTATGGACGGAGATCTTGACGAGCTGATTGACGCACTTGTTACTGCTGACAGAGCAGAAAAGCTGCAGGCGGCAGGAGATGCGTCGTGAACGAATACAAGACTATACTGCTGAAACCTGATCAGAACGGAGTAAAAGAAGCAGGTGATTTGCTTCGCCATGGCGAGCTTGTAGCCATACCAACCGAAACCGTTTACGGGCTTGCGGCAAGCGCGCTGGACAGTGATGCCGTTAGACGCATATTCGAGGCAAAAGGTCGTCCCCAGGACAATCCGTTGATTGTCCATATCGCCGATATCGGCCAGCTTGATTCCCTTGTAATGGATGTTCCGGATGTGGCAAAAAAGCTTGCCCAAACGTATTGGCCCGGCCCGCTTACAATGGTGATGAAGCGCAGTACAGTGGTACCGGATGTGGTAAGCGCGGGGTTATTCACTGTTGCGGTTCGTATGCCGTCCCATCCGATTGCCCGTTCTATAATTCGGGCGGCAGGTGTGCCTTTGGCGGCTCCGTCTGCCAATCGATCGGGCAGTCCGAGTCCTACGACTGCTGCCCATGTAATGCTTGATATGGGCGGGAAAATCCCGGCGGTTGTGGATGGCGGGGAATGCTCGGTCGGAGTCGAATCTACTGTGGTGGATTTGAGCGGTGAAACCCCGAGACTTTTACGCCCCGGAGGCATCACACCCGAAATGCTGCGCTGTGTAACCCATGAACTAATGATGGACCCGGCAGTAACTGCGCGGCTGGAAGAGGGTGTGGTGGCTGCATCTCCCGGCATGAAATATAAACACTATTCCCCCAAAGCGCGTGTGATTCTGGTTAAAGGTACGCCCGAGGCTTTTTCCGAATTTGTCAACAGCCAAAAANNAATGTGTTTTGACGGTGAAGAATCTGCGCTGAATGTCCCGTATGTGACCTATGGCAGCAGACAAAATGCTGATGAACAGGCACATCGGGTTTTTGATGCCCTTCGCCGTTTGGATGATATTGATGCAAAGATTGTCTATTGTTCCTGTCCCGATCCGAAAGGGATGGGGCTTGCGGTATATAATCGGCTGCTCCGTGCTGCCGGCTTCGAGGTGATAATGCTTGATTGAGAAGCTTTTTGTTGTTGGACTTACAGGCCCCACAGGTTCAGGTAAAAGCGAGGTTTCACGCGTTTTAGAAAATCGTGATATCCATGTTATTGATGCCGATCTGCTTGCACGTAAGGTTGTAGAGCCGGGTACCGAGTGCCTGAAAAAGCTTGTGGAGGCTTTTTCAGATAAAATTCTGAATTTGGATGGAACGCTGAATCGAAAAGAACTTGCTAGACTTGCGTTCTCCTCACTCGAAAGCTCAAAATTGCTGAATTCTATCACCCATCCGTATATAATTGCAATGACAAAGACCATACTAATGAATATGGAACAAGCTCGTGAAGCTATGGCCGTTATTGATGCTCCGTTGTTGTTTGAAAGTGGTATGGATACAATCTGCGATTTAACCGTCGCGGTGGTCGCACCATATGAGGTACGCCTTCAGCGCATCTTAAAGCGCGATAAAAATCTTGATGAAAAACAGGCGCGTGCCCGTATGTCGGTGCAACAGCCGGAGCAATATTACACCCAGCGGGCTGCAATCGTTTTAAATAGCAGCGGCGACCTTGATCAGTTACGTGCGCAGGCGGAGGAACTGGCACGGAACATCAGGGAGTGGGCATATGAAAAATAAACGGATGATTGTGGGGTTCATATCGCAGCGTAACAATCAGATGTCTAGGAAACGCTGCTTGATAGAGATAATTTTCTTATCCGTAATGCTTGTGGTCGTAACCGTGTTGCTGCGTTTCGGTTATTGCCGTTTTATGAAAGCCGCCTATCCGCTTAAGTTTAGTGAACTGGTGACATCTTATGCAGAAGAGTACGGGTTTGAACCCTCACTTGTGTATGCCGTGATCCGTACCGAAAGTGGGTTTGATCCCCAAGCTGTCTCGTATAAGAAAGCCATCGGGCTTATGCAGATTACAAAGGACACCTTTGATTGGGCGCAAATTCGCTCACCGGAAAAGGAATCACTGCCCGCCGAAAGACTGTATGATCCTGAAATTAATATTCACTATGGCATTCGGGTGCTTTCCCTGTTGAAGGAAGAATTTTCGGATACCACAACCATGCTGGCGGCTTACAATGCGGGGATCGGGAATGTGCGGCGGTGGCTTAAGGATCCGGCTTATTCGGATGACGGTGTCAGATTGAAATCTATTCCCTTTCGAGAAACTAGAAACTATGTGAGGAAGATTCCCTCGGCGAAATGGATATATGAGAGGTTATATAATATAAATTGACCGGAGGTTTACAATGCAAAACAATAAGGAAAAATCAACATCAGAAGTTTTGAAAGAGCAGTTATTTTATAAAAAAATTTCAGCATCGGTTACGTTGGATGATGCTGAAATAAAAACTGCCGATCGGTACAGCGAGGAATACAGAAGGTTTTTAAATGCAGCAAAAACCGAACGAGAAGCCGTCAATCAAGCTTTGGAATTGGCAAAGTCGACAGGGTTTGTGGAATTTGACAGAAATGCCAAGCTGAGGCCCGGCGATAAAGTATATGTTAACAATCGGGGCAAATCGTTGCTGCTTGCAGTGCTCGGCACTCGCCCCATCACGGATGGCGTATCCATTGCGGCGGCGCATATTGATTCTCCGCGGCTTGACCTGAAACCCAATCCTTTGTATGAGGATCATGAGCTTGCTTATTTTGACACCCATTATTACGGCGGTATCAAAAAGTATCAATGGACTGCGTTGCCGCTGGCGCTGCATGGAGTAGTCATATTAAAAGACGGTACCACCGTCAATGTGTGCATAGGTGAGGATGAATCGGATCCCGTATTCTGTGTTACTGATTTGCTGCCGCATCTTTCGGGTGAGCAAATGAAGAAGCCGGCTTCGGAGTTTATAAAAGGCGAGGATCTCAATATACTGATTGGTTCCAGAGCCTTTAAGGATGACAAGGGAAGCGAGCTCGTCAAGCTGAATATCATGAAAATACTGAATGAGCGTTACGGCATTATCGAAAGTGATTTCTTTTCAGCCGAGTTAGAGGCAGTTCCTGCCTTTGGGGCAAGAGACGTGGGGCTGGACCGCAGTATGATCGGCGGTTACGGTCATGATGACCGTGTTTGTGCTTATCCTGCATTGACGGCATTGCTTGAAACCGAAGATCCCGCTTATACGGCGGTTACCATCCTTGCGGATAAGGAGGAAACCGGCTCGGAGGGCAACACCGGTATGCAGTCTGCATATCTTCGCTATTTTATTGCCGATATTGCAGCCATGTCTGGACAAGAGGCTCGGCATGTTTTGTCAAACTCGCTTTGCCTTTCAGCCGATGTAAATGTTGCTTATGATCCTGTTTATTCCGATGTGGTGGAAATCCGCAACTGTGCACAGCTAAACCACGGCGTTGTGCTGACAAAATATACAGGATCACGGGGCAAGTCAGACACATCGGATGCTTCTGCTGAATTGATGGCCGAAATCCGGAAAATGATGGATGACAATAATGTGCTCTGGCAAATCGGCGAGCTCGGAAAGGTAGACGCCGGAGGCGGAGGTACGGTTGCAAAATATATTGCAGATTTAAATGTGGATACGGTTGATCTTGGTGTTCCGGTTTTATCAATGCATGCGCCTTTTGAAGTGGTGTCAAAGCTGGATGTCTATATGGCGCATAAAGCTTTTGCGGCACTTCTCGGGCGCAAATAACCTTTAGCCGGAGCATAACAGTTCTTTGCCATAGACCATAAAAGGGCACACCNNATAATAAATTACATTGAAAGACAGGTTACAATATGCCTTTGCAAAAAAATCAGATTATACAGCTGGAGATTACAGGAGTTACCGCCGAGGGTAGCGGTGTCGGACGATTTAGTTTGGATGGTGGCGAGCGGGGACTGGCTGTATTTGTTCCCTTTACAGCCATCGGCGATATTATCAACTGTCATATCGTTAAGGTGAACGCTACCCACGCTTACGGCAGGGTTGAATCTTTTTTGGAGAAATCAACCCACAGGGGAGAGGGAGAATCGCCGGATTGCTCGGTTTTCGGGCGCTGCGGAGGCTGTTCCTGGAGACATATTGGGTATGAATCGGAGCTGGGTTATAAGTGGCAGCGGGTTGCCGATGCCTTGAAACGAATCGGCGGCTTGGATATACAGCCCCTGCCGATTATTGGTTCGGATCATCCTGACGGTTATCGTAATAAAGCCCAATATCCTGTTGCACCCGGCCCACACAGATTGATGATCGGTTTTTATGCGCCCCGCAGTCATAGAGTGATGGAGCAGCATCATTGCCTGTTACAGCCGCCTGCTTTCGGTGAAATCGTTGATATTATTGCATATTGGGCAAAGAAAAGCGGCGTGACGGCTT
>DOWI01000152.1 GCA_003519645.1 Oscillospiraceae bacterium | reverse complement strand
ACATCAACAGGCGCATCGGCAGTATCTTTCAAAGCTCCAGCGGTTGCCGTTCCTCCGGTGCCAGCTCTTACGGCCTTTACTTTCCTGCAGCCACCTGCGAACATTTCAGTGATTGTGCCAACAGTCAGTGCTGTTCCGAATACCGGAGCTACTGCGTTTGCTCCATCAAATTCGATGAGTTGATTAAGCGGGCCCCAGTTGGCCTTTACGACAGCAGCGCCTATGCCATTGATTGCACCAGCCGGCGGTATTCCACCAGCGTTCTCATATCTGGTATAAACGCCTGGCCTGGCCTTGGTTTCTCCAATTGTGAATATTCCTGGCATACTACTTGACCTCCTTTGTCAAATATTTTGTTACGATTTTCTTTGCCTCTGTTTTCGTGGCTTTTTCGACGCCTGCCACGTGGAAGGCTGCTATAACGCATTCAGGCATTATCCCTTTCCCGATTACGGTTTCCACTGCTGCTGCGAGCTCTTCCACCGTGTATTCGGTTTCCTGGATTGTCGGTTCCTGGGAAGGGGCTTTCTTTGTGCTTTCGCCCATAGATTAAACCTCCTTGTCGTTATTTCTATAGTTACTTTGTCTGCTGCCTATATGCCGTATTAATCGTGTGTGCGTATTTCGGTCTTCGCAGTATCCCAAAACGCACATTAAGCTGCAGCTGTCCCGTTGCCAAGTAATCTACCGCGCTGTCCGCCTTTATGCTCCTGATAAACATTGGCGAGGTGTCCAGCATGGTGACTTCTCCTTTACGTGACAGCGTGTCTATGATGTATTTCAGCCACTTAAGCCTTGCTTCTGCTGTAGGTGCGAAGATATGGCCGGCTATGCTTGCGTTCATCCATGCTACAGTGTTTGTCTCTCGTTCTAAATTAAGAGTTGCAAGCCTGAAATAAAATGCTGGCTTCCTATCGTTGGCCATGAAATAATCCGGTAATGGATCGGCTCCAATTATTACTGCCTCCGGCTCCCATTCTCTGATAAATTGGTTCATGGCCATTACCGGATCTGGATCTGTAGTTTCCTGATTTGGGAATGCCAGCACGTCAAATAGAGTGGTTACCCCGATTATGTGTGTACCTTTTACGGTGCTGTTCTTTAGTTCGAAGTTGTCCGACCTTATCCATCGGAGGCAGTATGGCGGTTGATTTGTCGGTTGCATGAAAATATCACGCAGGGCATTTTGCACCTCTGGCTCTATTTCCTCTGGCTGTATACCAGCCTCGTTACACCAAATATTAAGGGTCATTAACCCGGACGTCTGCCGCTCTGTGTTGGCCTGCAGATCCACAATAAAATCAAGCCGTGGGTATTGTTGTTTGCTCTTCCATCCACTTGCCTGATCTCCCGGTGGTGATTGGTAAAATACCGCCGGAACGTCTTCAAACCGCGCCAGCTTTTCGGTTAGTTCCGTTCTTTGGATGAGCCGGTTATAAATCAAGTCTTCCAGTGTCATAATGTAATGCCTTCCGTATTTACCGTCACAAAGTCAGTTGTCCATCTTACTGCCCACTTGCCCGCTTGAACCTCTGTGGCGAGTATTGCGAAATAATTCGTAACATTACCAAGCCCGGGCAAAAATAAAACGGTCAGCTTTTCTTCGCTCACCGCTGTAATAATGCCATTTCTTGGCTCATCCCATCCGCTATACTGTGCTCTGATCAGGTCACCTTTGTGTACGCTGGCTGTATCAAATATCTTTTCGACATTGTCTTTAATTAACGGCATGGCTTCCCTCCTTTCGTTATTTGTTCAGGTATGGTTCGCTATAGATTGCCTTTATCTTGGGCTTTGCGTCCTCGATAATTGGATCCTCGAATGGACGCGGCTCCATTTTATCGGTACCTTCATCAAGCCATGGTGCATATTTAACATCGGTTGTAATTGCTGGCTTCACTGTCAGGCTTTTGCCTGTGCTTTCCGACGCTGTTCTTTGCCTCCAGCTCCTACGGAGGTCACCGCTTCTTACTGCAGGCGGTTCCCCCGGTGCTGAAGCTGTGTATTTGCTTCTTGAAAATGGCCGTTTATAAACACGACCGGAACGTTGCCCTCGTAGAACTGTAAGTGCTGAATTTCGGAGCTCATTGGCGGCTCTGAAAGCTCTCGATTTTGCTTCAAAATTGATTTGGTCTACCAGTTTGTCAATTTCCGGTTTAATGTTCATTGCCGTCGAACCGTTCCTCCACGTAGTAAATCGTCCAAAGTCCCAAGGCACCAGGCTCATCTATCCCCTGGATGAAGAATATTCTTTCTCCAAAGACCAGACGGTCTTCCGTCGACGCCTTTGGGGCTCCTTTTTGGACTATGGTGTGACTTATCGGGTGTTGAAGCTGCCGCCATCGCTCCTTCTCCTGTGGTTTTGCTTCCGCCAGTACAGCTCTTATTTGTTCTGCTGGCTCACTATTGAACTTTCTTTGGGCTCTTCCTCGAGAGTTTATGGTTGTTCCTTTTTTCTCAATTGTAAAATCCTTATAAAGGTTCCCTGGTCTAAGGTACATCATTACCGCCACCTTCCTTGCTTCCGGCTGCTGGGTTATCCATCATTCCAGCATAAAAGTAAGGACTGCCGCCAATTGCATCTGGGTTTGCTCTCGGTACTGCATAGCCTCCTATCTCAGCTTTCAGTTCTTTGTACATTTCTCTCCATGTCTCTACACGCCCTTGCAGCCCCAGGGAAAGTGGCCCGATGTTGGTATCTACCTCGTAAGAAAAGCGCCGACATAGACTTTCAACAAGTGCCAGCTTTGCTCTTTTCCATCGATTCGGGTACATGTCTAATATTGCAGTTATTTCCTCGTCTGTGAGGTATGTTGTTTCGGCTCCTCCCTCTACCATGGTGTCGCCAAGCTCAAAACGCATTTTGTCTTTGCCGTTTTCTCCTAACTTGGCCGGATCATACGTGAATGTTTTCTCTGCCATTACGCATCACCCTGGCCTTTGTCCTCCTTGTTGCCGCCTTCCTTACCGGTTTTCATCTCTTCCACCCTTGCTGTGATTGCTGTCTTGACGGTTTTTCTTGTGTCCAACGCGTCAATTAATATTAGGGTTTCTTCTTTTTCAATCTCACCCACCGCCTTGGCTGCATCCTCTGCATTTAACTGCATGGTCGTTACCGCTTTTATAATGTCATCTGGTGTCATTACGAGCTTCAGGACGCCTTCTTTGGTTGTGATTGGTATAGCAATACTGTTTTGCTCGTTTTTGTCTCCCGTGGGTGATTCATGGGCTATTGTAGTACCTTTTTCAAACTCCGCTATCTTTGCTTGTAAGGCTTTATTTTCCTTCAGCAATTCTTCGAGGTTGATTGCCGGTGCAATAAGCCCTTGCTTGATTAATGCTTTTTCACGGCTTGGAAGAACGGCTTCAAAAGGAATGGCGTCACCTACTGAATAAGTGACGCCTCCAAATGTGCACGCTTTAGTGCAAGTGTAACCGTTCATGTGTTCCTCCTCCTTTATACACATTGGTCGAAGTAAATTGCCAAATCATCAGAGGTTTTCTTCATGTCGGTGCTCATTAAGCCTTCCACGAACTCTGAATGAGTTCCATTCTCGCCATCGTACTGGTCAAGTGCTACGTACTGGCCGTTGCCCAGCATATCCCATGTAAAGATATAACCTGCGCTTGGCTCGTCGATTGCAGGGTTGTCTGTTGCGTAGCAAAGAAGCGCTCCGTCGGTTGCGCAGACAAACTGCATATCTTCCTTGCCAATTCCACCAGCGTTGTAGGTACTTTCAAGTACTTTTACCTGGTCGATTTGTAGGATTGCTGC
>DOWI01000143.1:870-4085 GCA_003519645.1 Oscillospiraceae bacterium | reverse complement strand
GATAAAGTTAAAAAATCACTTTGTGTATTTGAGTATATTTATTTTGCAAGAACAGACAGTATTATCGATGGTATCAGTGTTTACGAAGCAAGAAAAGAAGCAGGACGTATGCTTGCAAAACAGCATCCTGTCGAAGCCGATATGGTTATCGGGGTTCCGGAATCGGGTATTGATGCCGCAATTGGCTACAGCGAAGAATCAGGCATACCGTTTCAAAAAGGCATCGTAAAAAATTCTTATATAGGCCGCACTTTTATAAAACCAAACCAGTCTGAACGGGAACGCAGTGTGCGTATAAAGCTAAATTCCCTTGCATCTTCGGTAAAAGGAAAAAGGGTTGTTATGCTGGATGATTCAATAGTACGCGGAACAACAAGCGCAAGAATAGTTACAATGCTGAAAGAAGCAGGAGCAAAAGAAATTCATTTAAGAATAAGCTCACCACCGTTTTTATGGCCGTGCTATTACGGTACCGATATTCCATCTAAGGACGAGCTTATTGCCTGTAACTATACTATTGAAGAAATAGGTAAAATGAGTTATGCTGACTCAATCGAATTTTTAAGCCTTGACAGTCTTGCTAAAATCATGGATGGACATGGCGGCTACTGTGATGCTTGTTTCTCAGGTAAATACCCTGCACCGATACCGGATTTTTCGATTGCCGGTAAAGATTATGATTACTGCACACCTATAAAAAGATATTAATATTCCTGTTTGGAGGGAACAATAATTGAAAAATACTTACGAATCCCCATTGTCTTCCCGTTATGCGGACAATGAAATGAAATATTTATTTTCGCCCGACAAAAAATTTAAGACTTGGCGCAGACTGTGGATTGCATTGGCAGAGGCGGAAAAAGAACTGGGACTAAACATAACACAGGAACAAATTGACGAGATGAAAAAATATGCTGACGACATTAATTATGATGTTGCACAGGCAAGGGAAAAGGTTGTCCGTCATGATGTAATGTCCCATGTTTATGCTTTTGGTCAGCAGTGCCCAAAAGCCGAACCAATTATCCACTTGGGAGCGACTTCATGCTATGTTGGCGATAACACCGACATAATAATTATGACTGAAGCAATGAAACTAATAAGGGAAAAACTTGTGGGAGTCATAAGGGTACTTTCAAAATTCGCACTTAAATATAAAGATATGCCAACTTTGGCTTTTACCCATTTTCAGCCTGCTCAGCCGACTACGGTAGGAAAACGTTCAACTCTTTGGATACAGGATTTATTAATGGATTTAGAAGATATAGAATATAGGCTTTCTAACGTTAAACTCTTGGGTTCAAAGGGTACAACCGGGACTCAGGCAAGTTTCTTGGAACTATTTGACGGCAACCATGAAAAAGTTAAAAAAATAGATGACATAATTGCAAAAAAAATGGGCTTTTCGGCTTGCTTTGCAGTTTCAGGTCAAACATATTCAAGAAAACTCGATAGCCAAATATTGGCGAATTTAAGCGGAATTGCACAAAGTGCCGCCAAATTTTCAAATGATATTCGCCTGTTGCAACACCTTAAAGAAATTGAAGAACCTTTTGAAAAGAATCAAATCGGCTCTTCAGCAATGGCTTATAAACGCAATCCAATGAGGAGCGAACGTATAGCTTCGCTTTCAAGGTATGTTATTATAGACAGCCTTAATCCATGTATTACCGAGGCTACACAGTGGTTTGAACGTACACTTGACGATTCCGCAAACAAACGTATAAGCATACCCGAAGCATTTTTAGCTGTTGACGGAATACTCAATCTGTATTTAAATGTAGCGGATGGTTTGGTAGTATATCCCAAAGTAATCGAACAGCATCTTCGCCGTGAACTTCCGTTCATGGCAACTGAAAATATTATGATGGATGCTGTTAAACGTGGTGGAGACCGCCAGCAGCTGCATGAACATATCCGCCAGCATTCTATGGCCGCCAGTAAGGAGGTCAAAGAAGAGGGTAAAGAAAATGACTTGTTGCAGCGAATTGCGGATGATCCGATTTTCGGCATTACGCTGGAAGAGCTAAAAGAAACAGTAAAACCGGAAAAATATGTTGGCCGTGCACCACAGCAGACTCTTGAGTTTTTGGATGAAGTTGTGGCGCCTGTTTTGAAACAGTACAGCGATTTGCCTGATGATGCAGTTGATATCAATGTGTAATTCATTTGTGTCGTTTACTTTCCTGTAGTTTTGTGTTAAAATGCAAAAAGAAGGTTGCCTAAATCCAGCCGCTTGGCAACCATCAGCAGTTTTTTCTGTGGAAAGAACTGCTGCTCCTTTTCATGGAGATTTAGTCCGCAGCGGCGCGGTGTATGGATGGAGTTTTATTATGATTAAAGCAATTGTCGGCGCAAACTGGGGCGATGAAGGCAAGGGTAAAATTACGGATGTTGAAGCGGAAAAAGCTGATTTTGTTGTTCGCTTTCAGGGCGGCTGTAATGCCGGACATACCATTGTCAATAAATACGGAAAATTTGCTCTGCATCAGCTTCCGTCCGGTGTATTTTATGATCATGTTACGAATGTTATTGGAAATGGTGTAGCACTGAGTCCGGAGAAACTGGTCCAGGAAATTCAGGAGATTGTTTCCTGTGGTGTTCCAAAACCGCATGTGGTGGTTTCAGACCGCGCACAGGTTGTAATGCCTTACCATATCCAGCAGGATACATTTGAGGAAGCTCGTCTGGCGGGAAAATCTTTTGGTTCCACCAAAAGCGGGATTGCACCTTTCTATTCAGACAAGTTTGCCAAGATTGGTTTTCAGGTAGCGGAATTATTTGACGATGAAGCGAGTATCCGTGAAAAAATTGACCATGTATTGGCAATTAAAAATGTTCTGTTTCGCTATCTCTATCATCAACCGGAATTAAAGGCGGATGATATTTATGAGAAGTTGATGGAATATAAGAAAATATTAACACCTTATGTGGCAGATACTTTTACTTTGCTGCAAAATGCCGTCAAGGAAGGAAAGACAATTCTGCTGGAAGGACAGCTTGGCTCTTTGAAAGATCCGGACCGTGGAATTTATCCCATGGTCACTTCCAGTTCCACATTGGCCGGTTATGGTGCGGTTGGTGCCGGTGTTCCGCCATATGAAATAAAAGAAATTATTACGGTCGTGAAAGCCTATTCCAGTGCAGTTGGTGCTGGTGAATTTGTGAGCGAGATTTTCGGTGAAGAAGCAGATAAACTTCGCCATAACGGAGGC
>DOWI01000143.1:0-854 GCA_003519645.1 Oscillospiraceae bacterium | reverse complement strand
ATGGGCTGGCTTGATTTGGTTGCGACTCGCTATGGCTGTCAGGCACAGGGCGCAACGCAGGTTGCCTTTACCGTATTGGATGCACTGGGGTATCTGGATGAAATTCCGGTTTGTGTCGCTTATGAACTGAATGGAAAACGAATTGATTACTTCCCACCGACACCGCAGTTAAAGCATTGCAAACCAATTTTCAAGAATTTGCCCGGTTGGAAATGCGATATCCGTGGCATTAAGCATTATGAGGATCTTCCTGAGAATTGCCGTAAATATATTGAGTTTGCTGAAAAAGCAGTCGGTGTACCGTTTAAAATCATTTCAAATGGCCCGCGCCGCAGCGATATTATTTTCCGCTAAAACCGAAGGAACGCCAACACTCATATTTGCGTGCTGGCGCTTCTTTATTTCAACAGGAAAGCAGGTTACATGAATGGTAAAAAATGAAACGATTTTGGTGCTTGACTTTGGTGGTCAGTACTGTCAGCTTATTGCACGGCGCGTGCGAGAGTGTCGCGTGTATTGTGAAATTAAAAGTTATCAAACACCTGTTGCAGAGCTTGTAAACAAGCATTATAAGGGGATTATTTTAACCGGAGGGCCCAATTCCGTATATGACGCGGAGGCTCCACACTGTGAAAAGGCTTTATTTGAAATGGGAGTTCCGGTGCTTGGTATCTGCTATGGTGCTCAGTTGATGGCCTATACTTTGGGAGGCAAAGTCAGCAGCAGTGAGGTACGGGAATATGGCAGAACCCCTTTTCATGTTACGCTTCCGGACAGTCCGCTGTTTACACAGGTACCGGAGACTTCCGTCTGCTGGATGAGTCACACTGATTATATCAGTAAACCACCGGTTG
>DOWI01000030.1 GCA_003519645.1 Oscillospiraceae bacterium | reverse complement strand
AGTTGGCGACAGACAACTTTGTGATATATTATAACACAAATAAGAAAAAGTTGAGCGTAAATAATGCCCAACTCTTTCAAATGAATATTCCAAAACCAGAGCGCAGCCCAAACTACCCGAGTGTATCAGGAGGCTTTACAGGACTTCTGCGGCAAAATTACATATGCTCTTCAATGTAAGAGACTACCGCACCAACGGTTTGGATTCGCTCGATTTCCTCGTCAGGGATTTCTACGTCAAATTCATCCTCAAGAGACATCAACATATCCACAACGTCCAGCGAATCAGCACCAAGGTCATCCGCAATATTCGTGTCCGCAGTAATCGAATCCTCCTCAACATCGAATTGACTGCTGAGTATTGCCTTCACTTTTTCCAGTACCATCCAGATCATCCTTCCATAAATAGTGACCATTCACTGTCCGCTAATCTGCTCTGTATCACATTTCGTGGACAGCAGTATGGCTTTGTGCTATAATCTATGAAATTCTTTTCGCATCAAAACCAATCACAACAAAATATTATTAGCAAAACAGTAATTTGTCAATCGTCTTTTTTCATTTTCTTAAGAATATGCAAAATTTTATGCATAAACCTTTTGTTTTTCACGTCCGAAAGCTGTTGCCGGACGAAATGATAACCTTGATTCACAGTGAAAGGTCGGATGTATCATGTCTCAAATTCCTGTGTTTTATGTAATCGGTCATCCACTCGGTCATAGTATGTCACCTTTTATTCACAGACAGCTTTTTTCTTTGCAAAAGCATAACGCCGAATATCGAATAAAGGACATTGAGCCTCAAAACCTGGAGTCCCAGCTGAATGCCCTGCTTAAAACAACGGGTGGAATCAATGTCACAATTCCCTATAAGCAGGCTGTTATCGAATATCTTGACGGTTTGCGGGGGAGGGCGGAACAATATCGTTCGGTCAATACCATAAAAATATGCCAAGACGGCTATTTCGGATACAACACCGATGCAGACGGGTTTCTTCTGGCACTCAGCGGAGGCGGCATCCAGCTTCAAGGACGGATTGTTTTGCTTGGATGCGGCGGCGTTGGTCGCACATTCGCCTGTGAAGCAGCTTTGGCGGGTTGCTCCATCGTCAACGCGGTCAGAGACTGCAGCCTTGAACATGCCGAAAAGCTCCGCTCCTACGTCTTGGACATTGCTCCAGGCACCGATTACAGCATCACCACTCCGGATGGGCTGGAAGGCGAGTATGAGCTTCTGATTAACGCCACTCCTGTCGGGATGTATCCGAATTGTGATGAAATGCCGGTTTCCGCCTCGTCACTTACCCGTATCGCCGCCGTATTTGACGCAGTCTATAATCCGGTCGAGACAACCCTACTTAGATGTGCTAAATCCAATGGAGTGCGTGTCTTAGGCGGAATGTCCATGCTGGTTTGGCAGGCGGCGGCAGCACATACCATATGGTATGGTGCGCATTTCGATGATGGGGATATTGCACAGCTGATCGAGGAAACTGCTTGGGAAATGCAGCGCCATTTCGCGCAGTAGGCAATCTGAATCTTTCCTNNATCTTTCCCAACCAAACGGAGATCTGGGTTCCCTGTATCATTGCACAGCAAATGTGTAGGGCGAGGGCTCTGCTCTTGCTTTCCCAACTCACCAAGTTGGCGACAGACAACTTGGTGATACTATACAAAAATTTGGAGTGATCATGCTGATTCGTAATATTATTTTATGCGGCTTTATGGGATGCGGAAAAACCACCGTCGGTGGCTTGCTCGCCGATATGACCGGTCGGCGATTTGTGGATATGGACAGCTTTATTGAGAAACATTCCGGCATGCCTGTGTCTCAAATATTCTCCGAGTATGGGGAAGAAGCTTTTCGTATGCGTGAACGTCAAGCCTGCNNGGTGCGCTGACCTTTCAGGTGAACGCCGATGTCCTGTCAAAATCCGGTGACATTGTTTTTCTGGATGTGCCGCTGGATGTGATATTGAAACGTCTTGAAACCGACACCTCCCGCCCCCTTCTTACAGGACCTGATCGAGAAAAAGCCTCATACCAGCTTTATAATCGTCGCCTGCCCCTTTATCGTGCTGCTGCGGGTTACGTCGTTGACGGCAATGATACAGCTGATCGGGTTGCCAAAAGGGTAACGGATGCGCTGGGGATATAACACAAAATTTGCTTTTGGCTGTAGGGATAGGGCGCTGCTCTATCCTTTTTTATTCTTTGGTAAATAATAGTATGCTGAACGTTTATAATATGTTATAATTGTTGACAAGAAAATATGCTATAAAGTGGAGGTTTCAATGAATTATATTGACAGAAAGGACATCCCGTCCGAATATAAATGGCGGCTGACCGATATTTATCCAAACGAGGCCGCATGGGAGGAAGAACTGGCGCAGGCGCAAAGCGGCGCGCAGAAGATGAAGTCATACCAAGGCAGGCTGGGTGAAAATCAAGAAACGCTGCGTGCAGGGCTACGGCTGTTCGAGAGCCTTGAAAAACGNNATTGAATCTTGATGTAGACAACAGTGATGCGAAATATCAGGCAATGCACGACAGGACGCTGGGTGTCCTGTTTCAGATACAGGAGACCACCTCCTTCATTGTACCTGAGCTGACAGCCATTCCGCCTGAAACCCTTCGGGAATGGGTGAATTCAGACCAGTCCCTCGCCGACTTCAGACACATGATTGACGATGTGATCAGAAGTCGAAAGCACGTATTATCGGCACGTGAGGAACAGCTGATGGCAATGGTTGCTCCCGCACTTGAAGGGCTGGACGGCGCGTTTTCCATGCTGGAAAGCGTTGATCTCAAGCTGGGCGAGATAACAGATGAAAAGGGGGAGCAAGTCATCCTGACACACGGTCTGTTCGGCAAGCTGCGAGACAGCAGCGATCGCCGAGTGCGCGCGGATTCGTTTGAAGCCATGCACAAGGCTTTTGCGGGCATGGGCAACACCATTGCGTCGCTTTATGCGGGAAGTGTCCGCTCAGACCTGTTTCATGCAAAAGCGCGGGGGTATCAATCCTGTCTTGATAAAGCGATGTTTGGCGACAATCTACCGCCAAGCATCTATACCGGGCTGATTGAGGCGGTCCGCGCCCATCTGCCCGCCTACCGCCGCTATCTGGAGCTTCGCCGCCGCATACTCGGGGTGGACAAGCTGCACATTTACGATACCTATGTCCCGATTGTGGAGCTGCCCCAGCGGGAATACACCTATGAACAGGCCTGTGATATGGTGCGCGAGCATCTTGCCCCCTTGGGACGAGACTATCTGCGTGATCTTGACAAGCTGCTGGCAGGCGGATGGGTGGATGTATATGAAACACCCGGAAAAGCAACCGGAGCGTATGCAACCGGGGTGTACGGCGTTCACCCCTATATGCTGCTCAATTTTGTTGGCAATCTCAGCGATGTGTTTACACTGGCGCATGAGGCAGGGCACTGCATGCATACCTATTATTCCGACACCCAGCCCTATATGAACAAGGACTACCCGATTTTTCTGGCTGAAATTGCCTCCACTGTAAATGAGAACATCCTGATGCGGGGAATGATCGGTGCATGTGATGTATCCACCCCCGACGGCAGACTAGAAAAGGCATATCTTCTCAACCGCTTCCTTGAAGAATTCAAAGGTACGGTTTTCCGTCAGACCATGTTTGCTGAATTTGAATTAAAGGTTCATGAAATGGCAGAGCGGGGCGAGCCCCTGACCGGCGAAACCCTTTGCGAGGTATACGGCGGTTTGCTTGGGGATTATTTCGGCCCCGATGTCGAGATTGATGATTATATGCGCTGGGAGTGGGCAAGAATCCCCCACTTCTACCGTGCTTTTTATGTATTCAAATATGCTACCGGCTTTTCTGCCGCTTCTGCCATTACCGGTATGCTGACACAGCAAGGTACGGTAGAGCGCTACCTCGATTTTCTGAAAGCGGGCGGCAGCGACTATCCTGCCGAAACCCTAAAACGCGCGGGAGTGGATCTGACCACCCCCCAGCCGGTGAATCAAGCACTGAAAGAATTTGAATCATTGCTGAATCAATTTGAACAGCTGCTGGGACAATAAAACCCAAAAGCCCGTAGGGATAGGTGTCCCCTTCCTATCCCGGCTCCCTCTGGGAGGGAGCTGTCGCCCGCAGGCGACTGAGGGAGATGATTTTTACTAACACTTGAAGCCGAAGCGAATTTCTTTCACCGGCATAGCTACAATATGCTTACGGGTTTGACAGCCTGGGCTGCTTGATCTTCACAGGATCCGTCTGCATCCGAACCTCACGAATCATTGCAAGAAGCTGATCCCCGTTTACACATTCTATGACATATTTATGGCAATACAGCTTGGTATTCAGCTTGAAATCACCCAGTGTAATCAGCATCCCCCGGTGGATGGAAGCCTGCTGCATACAATAGGTGAATTTGATGGCGGTCTCGATTTCCAGCAGATGCTTCGGAGAATTTTTCTGCAATTCAACAAAGATTACATCGTCTAGGAGCAAACCGTTAACAAATTCGCCGCATTTATCGGTTGTTTTTACCTTATAGCCTTTCCTCTGAAACAGCAATGCCAGCATGTTGAGAATCTCGGTTTCTCTCATATACAGCAGCTCATCTTTGGTGTTCACGGTTGCCAGCAATCGATTGATTTTCTTCTTATGCCGCGTTTTGTTTACAAGGCGAGATACAAAGTCAAAGATAATATACAAAAGAACACAGATAAAATAGGCGAGTAACATAATGATACCTACTTTTCAAGTTTTTGTTATTATAAATTGAAACGCGGGGAATATACAAAAGGAACAGATGTAAATTTTGCATCTGTTCCTTCTATGTATAATGTTTACAGCCGCCTACCTATAACACCTTTGATAAAAATTCTTTTGTCCTTGGGTTCTGAGGATTTGAAAAAATCTCGGCAGGTTTGTTTTCCTCCACAATCTTTCCATCATCCATAAACATAACTCTTGTGGCAACTTCTCTTGCAAATCCCATTTCATGAGTTACNNTTCATGGGTCACAATCACCATGGTCATTCCCTCATCTGCAAGCTGCTTAATCAGATCGAGGACCTCACCCACCATTTCAGGGTCAAGCGCCGAGGTTGGCTCGTCAAAAAGCATCACCTTGGGATTCATGGCGAGGGCACGAATGATTGCAATCCCNNAAGGGTAGACATTAGCTTTATCCTCCAACCCAATCCGTTTCAGCAGGCGAATGGCGTTTTCTTTTGCTTCAGCCTTGATTTTTGAACGGGTTGTATTGATCTCATAGAGTGGTTTTTTGTTCTTCCGGAAGATGTTCCCGGCTGTGATGAAAAAGTTCCTAATCTTTTTTACACGTAGGTCCTGCATCGCAATATGCAACGGCGAAAGCATGATGTTTCCGAGCACCGTTTTGTTGTTGAACAGATTGAACTGCTGAAATACCATCCCCATATGACGGCGGTGGATATTGATATTTACGCTCATATCGGCGATGTCGACGCCCCCAAAGATAATCGAGCCGCTCGTAGGGTCTTCCATGCAGTTCAGGCAGCGCAGAAATGTGCTTTTTCCACTTCCGGAAGGACCAATGATGGCAACCTTTTCGCCCTCTCGGATGGTGGTTGAAATGCCTTTTAAAACATCCAGCTTGCCAAAGCTTTTCTTTAAATCAATTACGTCTATCACTTTTTCTCAGGCTCCTTTCCATGATTTTAACAAGGAGCGCTATTAACATAACCAAAACAATGTAGATCAGCGCCATGACAAGGTACGGGACCATAAATTCGTAACTGTTTGAACCAATATAGTTAAACGCAACATACAGATCGGCGGCACCCACAAAGCTAACCACCGATGTTTCCTTAATTAAAGTAATAAATTCATTTCCCAGAGTAGGAAGAATGTTTTTAACAGCCTGCGGAACCACGATTTTCAGCATGGTAATACCATAGCTAAGCCCAACCGCCCGTCCGGCTTCCATTTGACCGGGATCAACCGACATGATGCCGCCCCGCATGATTTCCGAAACATAGGCACCGCTGTTAAGACCGAATACCAGCACGCAAACACTCAGTGCCGGCAAATTAATCCCCATTAACGGGAGGACAACATAGTAAGCCACCAAAAGCTGGACAACCACCGGCGTGCCTCTGAATAACCCGACATAAAAATTGCAGACGCCGTTCAATACTCTCGGCAGAGTTTTATATTTCGGCAGCACCTTCACAATCGCGATGATTGTACCGATCACAATCCCGATTGCAAGTCCCACAATCGCGATATACAGCGTATTCTCCAGTCCTGTCAGGACTTTCTTGTAGCCATTATGCACATAAAATATTTCCCAAAACTTTTCCAGCTTTTTATCAAAATTACCCATACAAATGACCTTCCTTTTCGCCAAACCCAAAATTTTTGCCGGAATTGGCGAAACCAGTTCCCCCATCGCATTGGTGGAAAATTACATATTTGCCCCCATAGTCTACATTACCCCGCTTTAAATCGCGGGGTAATGTAACATTCATTATGCAAGCTCGTTAATTGCTTTTGTAATGCTGTTGGCAGGCTCTTCGTCAATCACTACATATTCGATATTTCCGTTCATCATATCCTGAACCGCAAGGGAGCCGGAGTCATATCCTACGCCTTTGATGTTCTCAAAGCCCGCAAAGCCCCAATCCTCATCACCGTCAATATAAAGACTACCGGTTGTTCCGTTCTGATAACCCACCTTTGTGCCGTCTTTCAGCTCGGAGAGAATTTTTTCAATATCAGCAGCCGTCTTGCAATCCTTAAAGGTGTTGTCCGATTCCTTGACGATTACTTTCTGGGATGCATTATAGTATGTATTTGAGAATGTAACGTAGGCTTTCCTTTCCTCATTAACCGTAAGACCGGCCATTGCGATATCAGCCTTGCTTTGATCTACCGAAAGCAGAACCGACTCAAATTTCATATTGCTGATGACAAGCTCTTNNAATTTCCATGTCAACGCCGTAATATTTATCACCTTCCATATACTCAAAGGGTTCAAACTGAGCGTTTGTGGCTACAATCAACTGGTCTTTTGAGGAATCAAGTTGGGCTGAAGTCACTGCTTGGGGTGTACCGTCTTCAAAGTAATTATCGCATATTTCATCAAATGTTCCGTCATCCTGAATTTGCTTAATGAACTCATTTACTTTTGTAAGCAGCTCGGGCTGTTTTTTATCAACACCAAAGGCGTACTCTTCATCCGTCAGGCGAATGTCGATTACCTTAACCTTTTTCGATCCCGCACTGCAACCCGCAAGTGCCAAACCCAACATAAGTACCGCCATGCATAACGCCGCAAATTTTTTCATAACCATAATCTCCTTACCAAAATTTCCTAATACAAATCTATGCTTGTTTATGTATAAATATAAATTATCGCATTCATTACTTTTTGTCAACAGTATATTGAATATTGGTTCTTTTCTTCTTTCCGTGAANNCGTGAAAAGTTACGCAAAAAGAGTAGGACAGGAAAGTTTGAGTTTCCCAACAGCGAGAAAAATAGCAGCAGTATATCCTTCAATAGTACGAAACCCTCTTGCACGGCGTTTTGCAGATTGGATTATGCTGTTAATGCCCTCGGCGATTGCGTTTGTGAGACGGTGAGAGAAATAGGAAAGAATTTGTTGCTTGTGTTTTTTTAGCGTATTCGCCACCTGTTTCATCGGTTCCAATCGACTACGCCGTAACCAACTAATCATTTTGTTAAAAGCCACCTTGCCGTCCTCATATCCCTCACAGCGATACATTGTATCCAGACTTTGTACCATACGAAATGCTCTTCCTGTTTTGGGGAACTCCTTGCTGAGTGCTTGCATCTTTTCGCTTTGCTGCTCTGTCATTCGGGTTTCGGGAATCATCAAAAGCTTTTTACCTGCGCCTCGTCTACGGCTACGCTGCTTACCCTGCTCCTCACGTCTCACCTGATCCATCGCTTTCAGCATAAGCTGTTTAACATGGAATTTATCAATGGTTACGGTCGCTTTCGGAAAGCACAAATTAACTCCGCTCATATATGCTCCGGA
>DOWI01000372.1:3256-4096 GCA_003519645.1 Oscillospiraceae bacterium | reverse complement strand
ATCTCCTGTCATTCCGGTAACCAGTCCAAGCTCCTGCGAAAGTTTTACCAGACGGCTTTTATCCGAGGGAAGCGCCCGGGATACCACTCGTATGAACGGCAGACGGCGTTTCACTTCATCATCACTCATAGAGGCAAGAACATCACTTGTCAAAATCGCGTTCTCATTGTGTCCGGACAGCAAACCTGTTTCCTTTGCAATCGCCGCCGCTGTTTCGCGGTTATCTCCCGTTACCAGTACAACCTGTATTCCCGCTTCCTGCACCTGATTTACCGCGGCACGGGCTTCCGGTCGTATTTCATCCCTGATTCCTATAAGCCCAATCAGAATAAGTCGATTAAAATCGCCCTCGCTATTAATCGGTGTCTCCGATACCGCCAAAGCCAGCACACGGAATGCTCGGGCTGTTAATTCCTTCATTTTGTGCTCAAGATGAAGACAACCAGGCAAAGGACAGATGTGTCCATTTTCATTGTAGCACCTGTTGCAGAACGGCAGCAGCTTTTCGGGAGCACCTTTAATCAACACCAATTCATGTCCGCTGCCTGTTTTTTTTGTCGGTGTGATTCTGGCAGCGGAAAATTTTACGGAGCTGTCAAAGGGGACTGTATCTTTCTTTTGATAACTGTTTCTGAGAACAGGATTCCCAGGCGACACGTATTTTAGCAGCGCTCGATCGGTAGCATTGCCGCCGATTATACGTTTGCCCGACATGGTGCTTCCGGTATTGAAATATCCCGAAAGTTCTATAAGCTCCCAGAGTACTTTTTTACGTTTAATTTGGGATGTGTTTTTATATTCTATTCCGTCGCCGCCGATAAACTGTGTGACCTCCAGCTG
>DOWI01000372.1:0-3228 GCA_003519645.1 Oscillospiraceae bacterium | reverse complement strand
GTCATCGGCAAGCCTTCCGGCACTGCGACAACCACTACGGTTATGGCGAGGGTGATTGCGTGAAGAATATGTTCTATAATCAGAGATGGCCGCTGTGAAAACTGATACATTACTAAATTTAAATTCATGCCGTTTTTTACCATGACGGAATAAAATAAATCTGCCATGGCAACAAGGAGGGCAGCCAGATAACCAAGCCGGCTCAGGGTTTTTGCAAGCTGCCCCAGTCTTACTTTCAATGGGCTTTCCCGGGTCTCATCCTGTACTTCCCCGGCAAGTCGGCCGTAAAAGGTTGAGTCTCCGACTTGTTTTACATGAAGCACCCCTTCTCCGGAGCATACAATGCTCCCCCGAAACAGATTGCTTTTTGAAAGAAAATCGCTGCTATTTTGGCCATAACCGGGAAGTTTTACGGCTTCTTTGCTTTCACCATTCAGTGCCGATTGGTCTACCTTGAGGTTTCCTTCAATCAGGATTCCATCCGCTGGAACCCGTTCTCCCGACTGCAACAGAACGAGATCATCCGTAACAACATCGGCAATCGGAACTTCAACAACCTTTCCCGATCTGCGAACACGGCAGTTGATACGTCCGGCATCCTCCTGCAGTTTTGCAAATGCCGACTCGCTGCCGTATTCCGATAAGGTTGAGACAAATGTTGCAAGAAAAATTGCAATTGCAATACCTGCCGAATCATACCAGTCAAAATGGCGGAAAAGAAAAAGAATATTTATAGCAAGTGCGGCAAGAAGAACTTTTATGATTGGGTCGCCGAAGCTGTCAAGAAACTGACGGAAAAAACCCCTGCGCTTCTTCATTGTAAGTAGATTTGAACCGTACTTCAATCGCGACTGTTCAACCTGTGTTGCGGTAAGTCCCTCAGTTGCCGCAGAAAACGGCATCATTGGCGTCACTCCTTCAGGTAGATATTTCGGGACAGGGTTAATGTTGTACAGGATATTTTATTCCCGAAATCAGGTCAATATGACGAGAATACAAGAAGGAGCTGATTCTGACAGAATCGGCGGCATAAAATTAGAGGCTGCAAAATGAGAATTCATTTTGCAGCCTCCAATAAAAAACAGCCAATATTTCCAACTAATTCAGTCCCTGTTCTCCGACGTTTTCAAATAATTTTTGTACTTCACCGGATAAAGCAATGTAGTCAGGATGCTTCATGTCGGGGTCTTCCTGCAGAACCTGCCTTGCGGCATCCTGTGCCAATCGTAAAAGCTGCATATCTTCATTGAGGTCGGCGATTTTGAGAGCGGGCAGACCATGCTGACGGCTTCCGAAGAAATCACCCGGGCCGCGAAGCTTCAGATCTTCGTCGGCGATCCTAAAACCGTCGTTGGTGGAGCAAAGCACTTTCAGACGTCTTTTTGCTTCTTGGTTCTGGGCGTCGGAAATAAGAATACAGGTGGATCGATGCTTGCCTCTTCCGACTCTTCCTCGGAGCTGATGAAGCTGGGCGAGACCAAATCGTTCGGCATTTTCAATTACCATCAAGACAGCATTGGGAACATCAACGCCAACCTCAATGACAGTAGTTGAAATGAGGATTGAAATCTCATTGTGAATAAATGCTTTCATAATTTGGTCTTTTTCGGATGGCTTCATACGGCCATGGAGCAAACCGAGCTTGTAACCTTTAAAGGAGCCTTCCGCAAGCTTGTCAAAATACTCAGTTGCCGATGCAAGGTCTGTTTCTTCGCCGTTTTCGACAAGCGGACAGACGATATAAGCCTGTCTGCCTTCCGCAATATGCTTTTTAATATAGTTAAAGGCGCGTTCCCGTTTATCACTGCCGATTGCATAGGTTTCAACAGGGGTTCTGCCCGGCGGCAGCTCATCCAGTATTGAAATATCCAAATCACCGTAAAAAATGAGGGCAAGGGTGCGGGGAATGGGGGTTGCCGACATGACAAGCAGATGGGGGTTTAAGCCTTTGGCGGCTAACGTCGCTCGTTGGGAGACGCCAAAGCGATGCTGTTCGTCTGTTATGACCAAGCCAAGCCGATTGNNAGCAGCGCATGTGTTCCGATTATCAAGTTAATCTCACCTGCTGAAAGTGCCTCTAATATACGGCGTTTTTCGGCAACCATCATAGATCCGGTGAGCAATCCGACTTTTACACCACTCGGTTCAAGCAGGGCGGTAAGGGAACGAGCGTGCTGTTCTGCCAGTATTTCGGTGGGTGCCATTAATGCGGCTTGAAAGCCGTTCTTTACAGCCGAGAATGCGACGCCGGCGGCAACAGCAGTTTTTCCGCTTCCGACATCTCCCTGAACCAATCTGTTCATAGGCCGCTCTCCCTGCATATCCCGAATACATTCCGCCATGGTTCGGCTTTGAGCAGCGGTAAGCTTAAAGGGAAGAAGGTTCAGAAAATCCGACGTGAAATCATCCTCAATAACGGCGGAGTTGCTGCTTCTGGAACGGCTTTTCAGCTTGAGTAAGCCGATTTGCAGAATCAGAAGCTCTTCGAAGACAAGCCTTTTTCTGGAGATTGCAAGTGCACCTGAATCGGTGGGAAAGTGTATGTTTTCGATCGCAAATCTTCTGGTGCAAAGCTCGTACTGTTGTCTTATCTTAGCAGGCAGAGGATCATCGTCAAGCTCTTTATCAAGAAGCTCAAGGGCTTTTGCCATACAATTTTCGATAAAGCGGGTATTGATGCCTTCTGTCTGTCTGTATATCGGTCTGATGCACTGACCATCCGAAGCCGGTTCGATTAGGGGAGAAGACATCTCTCGGTGGGTGAAATCACCGCCGACCTGGCCGAAAAACAAATATTCTTGCCCGGTTTTTACTTTTGCTGCTGCATATTTATTGTTAAAAAGTATAACCTTCATGGTCGAAATGCCGTCGCTTACCGTGAATTTATAAAGAGACAAGCCTTTTCTTATACGATTTTCTGTAGGGGCAGCCAAAGCGGTGCCCTTGACACAGCAAGGCTGTCCGTAAGGGGCGTCTTGAATCGGTACAATTACCGACCAATCCTCATAGCTGCGCGGAAAAAAGTGCAGTAAATCACCAACATAAAAAACGCCCAGACGTGATAACTGCTCGGCGCGCCGTTCTCCGACACCCTTTAAAAAGCGAAGCGGCATATCAAAAGCACACATATTCAGTCACCTCATTCAGGCTACAAAGATAAGAGCAAACCAGAAAAAGCGAGATGCTGCTCGGCAGCAGGAGGGCGTATAGCCCGAACAGCGGTTTTTC
>DOWI01000377.1 GCA_003519645.1 Oscillospiraceae bacterium | reverse complement strand
AAAGCGCCCGCAATCTGGGCAAAAATCTCTGGATCACTTCCACCGGCGCACCCGGCGGTATCAAATACAGCGAACTTCCCCGGGATGAAAACGGTTGTGTCTATGATGATTGGAGTTTCGGCGGCCTTATTAACGCCAGCTCGGCGATGGTGGACATTAATCTTGGCGCCAGCTATATCGGTATGTGGGTGTTGGTTAATCAGGCGCGGAAATGCTTTGAACTGGAATACCGTTATCACATGATCTTGGCGGATGACGAAGAGGGGTATCCCACTTTGGGCAAAGAACTGCTCATACTGAACACTTACGGCTACACCACCACCCTTTCAGCCACTTTTGATAACGATGCGGAGATCTACTACTGCGAAAGCAGCGAAGAAGGCTCCATGTCTGAGCGTTATGACCTGACCAACTATATCAAAAATCAGATGGCGGCCGTTGTGGGCAAGAACACGGATGGGACTTGGGGCATTGCGATCCTCAACAAGACCGACAGTGAAACCCGTAAAAGACAGGCGGCTGCTCTGAAGGAAAACATGAAACCCCATGGTTTGGTCAGCCCCAGCGTCACGTTGGAAGTCGAACTGGACATCACCGCCCTCCATGGCACCGGCGTGAAAACATTCAGCGTTCAAGCAACCGGCAAAAACGGTATGTACCTGCAACCCCGTGAGGATATCACATTGGTGGACGGTAAAGGTACCATTTGCGTAGACCCCTTCGAAATTATTTCCATACGAGAGAGATAGGAATTCCAATTACAAACCATTGCAATATTACTTGCTAAATATTAAAATTATTATGCAGAATAGACAAAGGAGGGTGCTTTATGAAAAGCAAAAAAGGATTATCCATGGCAGTGGCGCTCTGTGCTTTTTTCTCGGTTTTTTCTATTAGTATATTGCCAGTGTCAGCCACAAGCGATTTGTATACCGATGACAAAGGGAATACCGCGGTAATCTCCCAAACTGCTGTAAGCGGTAAATATGCTCTCACACTTCATTTTGCGAATGGTTATGATTATATCTCTGGTGAAATTGTAGATGGAATGAATACATCCAATAATTCTGGCAGCTTAAACGGTAGAGTCAAGAGTTTGTTGCTCGGTGCGGTAGGAAAATATAATGCAAATCACGCGACGACTCTTACAGCTCCCGCTCTCGGCTATGTTGCACAGTTTATAGATGTAAACTACAGCATAACGGAGTTGAAGGTCACTTCTGCGACAGGTATTTTTGTTAGTAAGTATCTGTTTAATACAATACTTCCTGCAGATGGATTTGTGAATTTAGAAAAAGTCGATCTTTCCGGAATGAATATCACAAATAGTTATCTAAATACATCTTCTGCAAACAAAAATATTGTTAATAATAATCCCGTATTTGCAAACGATAGTGCAACCAGTATAATTAAGTTTTATACAAATCAGACTAATACTACTACCATTAGTGGTGATCGTGCAGTTATATACCAAAAACTTAACACAATCATTCTTCCTTCAACACTGCTTATCTTGGGTTCGCATACCATGCGCAACATTCCAGCATTGAAGGAAATCGTTGTTCCTAATGGAGTAGCAACCATTGGACATTATGTTTTTTCGGGATGTACCAGTCTTACAAAGATAACATTATCCAGCCAACTTACAAGTTACGGTTTGTATTCGGGACTATACTATACAAATACTGCCGATCCCGGTTTTGTAACCGATTGGGTATATCACGGAAGTGCACTTGATAGTAACTCAAAAGCAAGACTATTTTTGGACATAAAGAAGAATAATGCAGCGGTAAATATTGACCTCAGCGGGAGCAACTTTAGTGCTTCAGAACTGTTGACTATTACTAAGACAGATAAACTGAAAACACTGAATGTTAGTGAATCGAATATTGATTGGTCTTCAGGAGAAGGCATAAACGTATAAGGAACAATACCGCAGCGGAAGCTTCACTCCCTACACCATCAACGACGGGGTATATGGCATCCCCTCCACGGAATCCTTTGAAATGCTGTTCATCCGGAAAGATATCTTTGCGGAAATGGAGCTGCCCCTGCCGAGAACATGGGATGACCTGCTGGATCTGGCCCCTATCCTGCAACGTAAAAATATGCAGGTAGGTATGTCGGTGAAGTTCTCCGATCTGGTGTTCCAGTACGGCGGCACCTATTACAACGAAGATCTGACACAGGTCACCTTCAATGAAAACAGCAGTGTGGAGGCCTTTAAGCTGCTGACCTCCTTCTTCACCGATTACGGTTTCCCGAAAACCTTTGATTTTGTCACTCGTTTCCGTAACGGCGAGATCCCGATCGGCATCATGCCCTACACCACATACAACACCATCAGCTATTCGGCACCGGAAATCAACGGTTTGTGGGGAATGTACCCGCTGCTGGGGACTGTCCGTGAGGACGGCGCCATTGATAATTCCGGCGTGGTCAACCCCGACACGGTATCGGTAATTTTTGAGAACACCAACAAGCTGGAGGAAGCCTGGAAGTTCTTGCAGTGGTGGTCGGATTCCGAAACCCAAGCTGCTTACGGCCTGCAGATCGAATCCCAGTTGGGCGTCGCGTCCCGTTATTCCACCGCCAACATACTGCCAGACGAATTCAACTTGATTATTTAACATAAAATTTTTAGAGATCTATCATTGTGTCCAGTTTTTCTTAACTTCTCCATCTAGGCTTTTATTCACATCCGTCAACTAGGTGGCCATATATTCTGATGAGTACCTTTCATATTACCTAATGCGGCCAATATCTGCTCCGCAGTAAACCTGCTAAGAAAT
>DOWI01000231.1 GCA_003519645.1 Oscillospiraceae bacterium | reverse complement strand
GATCTTTTTGAAGAAGGCGCGGCCTCGGGAAAAGGCGTGCTCGAAGTGACCGGCAGTGACGTAGCAGCCTTCTGCGATGATCTGATCCAAGATTCAAAAACCTACGCCGACGTCTATCAGGACTCTGTTAACCGGAAAGTCTATAAGGCCATAAAAAAGGATACGGATAAAAAAAAGTAAAAGGGGAAATTGGGATGGAAAAAGCGATTCAAGTGAAAGGGTTGCAAAAATCCTATAAACAGCTTCATGTCCTGAAGGGCGTGGATTTCGAGGTGGACAAGGGCAGTATTTTCGCCCTGCTCGGCTCCAATGGCGCGGGCAAGACGACGATCGTCCGAATCCTCACCACGCTGCTCAAGCCGGACGGGGGCGCCGCTAGCGTCAACGGCTTCGACGTTACAGCAAAACCCGAACAGGTGCGGCAGTCAATCAGCCTGACCGGGCAGTTTGCCGCCGTGGATGAGATTTTGACCGGACGGGAAAATCTGATGATGATCGCCAGACTGCGGCATCTCACAAATCCGCGTCAGATTGCAGACGATATGCTGAAACGCTTCGCTCTGACCGATGCCGCCGACCGCAGAGTTTCCAACTACTCGGGCGGTATGCGCCGCAGACTCGACATTGCCATGAGTCTGATTGGAAAACCACAGGTTATCTTTCTCGACGAGCCGACCACCGGGCTGGACCCCGAGGCCCGCATCGAGGTTTGGAAGACTGTCAAAGAGCTTGCTGCAAATGGCACAACGGTATTCCTGACCACGCAGATGCTGGATGAAGCCGAGCAGCTCGCTGATCAGATTGCCATTCTGCATGAGGGCAGGATTATCGCCAACGGTACGCTGGCGGAATTGAAAAAGCTGTTCCCGCCTGCAAAAGTGGAGTATGTGGAAAAACAGCCCACGCTTGAGGAGATCTTCCTCGCAGTTGTCGGCAAAAAGGAGGAAAAGTAATTGGAAGCTGTAAAAAAACACCTTTTCAGTGATATGGGCGTCATGCTCGGGCGTTCCATGCGCCATATCACCCGCAGCATGGACACCATCATCACAGTGTGCCTCACGCCTATCGCAATGATGCTGCTGTTCGTCTACGTGCTCGGCGGCGCTATCCAGGTCGGCACGGATAACTATGTGAATTACCTGCTCCCCGGCATCCTGCTGGTGGCGATTGCAAGCGGCATCGCCTATACGGCTGTTCGTCTGTTTACAGATATGAAAAGCGGCATTTTCGAGCGGTTCCACTCGATGCCGATCGCGCGTTCCGCTGCGCTGTGGGGGCATGTGCTGACTTCCCTGGTTTCCAACGCGATTTCGGTCGTCGTCATCATTCTCGTTGCGCTGCTTATGGGCTTTCGTTCTCCAGCGGGGGTGCTATCCTGGCTTGCCGTGAGCGGGATTCTCGTGCTGTTCACATTAGCTCTGACATGGATCGCGGTGATAGCCGGATTATCTGCAACATCTGTGGACGGTGCGAGCGCCTTTTCCTACCCGCTAATCTTTCTTCCGTTCATCAGCTCGGCATTTGTGCCAACCGCTTCTATGCCGGGACCTGTTCGCGTTTTTGCCGAAAACCAGCCAGTCACCTCCATCGTCAATGCGATACGTTCTCTACTCACGCAGCAGCCTGTCGGCAACGACATTTGGACTGCGCTCGTATGGTGCATCGGAATTACGCTTGTGGCATATATCTTTGCGATGAGGGCGTATAAACGGAAAGCGGCTTAATGCTTGCAGGCATGTAACGACGGCTTTGGGCTTTGGGGCAGCCGAAGGTAATATTTCTGATTTATACTTGCTTTTTTCTAAATATTAATACCGATATCGTCAAAAAAAGAAATGAAAGCAGGCAGGATATCAAGATAGTGCAATAGAGCGAAGATACCTCTATGTCATCTGTTATGAGTCCCATATTGTCAGTCGCCAGCGAAATTGGATTATACCTATGTGCCGCCGGTATGATATTCACAAGCATGCAGGCGACCACTACTGCGCCTGTGATGAGTAAGCATCCATAATTACTTTTCGTTAGGGTTGCTGCGAGCAATAATGTGGCCAGCAAAAACAAGCCAAACATCCATAGGCAAAACGTGGAAAAGAGCAGATTTGCTGTTTCGCCCGCAGGGAAAAGATACACCGTATAACCATAAGTCAGTCCGAAGCATAGTGCAATACTGATCGTCCACACCACAACCATACAGGTGTATTTCGAAAGGATAACCACTGTTCGTGACAACCCTTTTGTCAGCATATTGATAAGCGTCCCCCTGGACAGTTCCGATGACAAAACAGGACTGAACAGGATCACCATCACGATCAGCCCCATTTGCGTTGCGTTTTTGAAAAACTGCGTCCAGGCGTCGTAGGCAGTCGCCTCTGGCAATGTCATGATGATGCCTTCCGTCTTAAGGCTTCCAAGTATTTCAGGCAGCAGTTTTGCCACAAGGGGATTTGTGATTCCGAAAACCGCAAAGACCATCAGCATAATGAGCAGCTTATAAGTTTTTGTGTATTCATAAATCTCTTTTTTTAGAAATGCCAGGTAGTTTCTCATTGGACCACCTCCATAAACAAACTTTCCAGAGTTGGTTCCATAACTGCGAACTTCAATGGAACAATCCGCTTTTGCGATAGCACGCCCAGCAGAAGATGTCCGCCCATATCGTGATCGGTAACAAACGCCGTCACAGTGTTTCCATTGCGCGACATACTTATTGACGGCTGCTTCAGCTCTTCCGTGTTCTCGAATAAGGACGCTTCCATATCACTCGAAAACTCAAGAACAAATCCATTATGCCTGTGGCTCTCCTTTATTTCAGAAAGCGTGCCGTGCAGCGCCAGCTTGCCGCTATGCAATACTGCGATGCGGTCGCATACTCTCTCTACGTCCGACAAGATATGTGTAGAAAATACGACGGTCGTCTTTCCTTTCACTGCAAGCAGGATGTCGAGTATTTCCTTCCTGCCGATTGGATCAAGTGCCGATGTGGGTTCATCGCATATGAGAAGTTTGGGTTCATTCAGCAAGGCCTGTGCAATACCAAGGCGCTGCTTCATCCCTCGTGAAAACCCGCTGATTTTCTTTTTTTGGTCTTTTAGCCCCACAAGCGAGAGCAATTCCTCGCTCCTCAATTTGATCTTCACTTTCGTAAGCCCGGTTATTTCACCACATAGCTTCAAATATTCCATTGGATTCATATATCCATAGAACTCCGGAACATCGGGAAGGAAGCCTATGTTTCGATTTGTTTTTGTTTCGCCATACGCAACCTTTTCCCCGCATACAGTTACACTTCCGCTATCCGGCTTTAATAATCCGAGAACAATTTTCATTGTTGTTGTTTTACCCGCGCCATTCTGGCCAACAAAACCGAATACGGAATGCTCCGGAACATCCATGTCCAATCCATTGAGTACCTCATGGCGACCAAAACGCTTGGAAAGCTGATGAATCTCCAAAATGCCCATTATTCTTCACCCCTGCCAAAGGCAAAGTATACGACTGGCCCGATAGTCTGCACGAGCATGACGATACAAGCCCACATCACTTTATTCCCGAAACGGTAATGGGGATGCCGGAGCACATGAACAAGGGCGGTAATACCAAGCGCAAGCTGTGCGATAACCAACGGAATGAGAAACGGCAAATATTCTTTCAACATAGCTAAATCCATGGGGAATCCTCCTATGTCTTATTTCCTTGCAGTAAATCCTCGCAGATATTGCTCCGGCCACTGATATTTGACGTCCAAATCACGGGCTGTGTGCATCACCCAATAGGGATCGCGCAGAAGTTCCCGGCCAAGCGCAACGAGATCCGCCCGCCCTTCCCCCAGGATTTCTTCCACCTGATGTGGATCGGTGATCAGACCGACAGTAATTGTAGGAAGGCCCAACGCCTGTTTCAGCTCTTCAGCAGCTTTTACCTGATAGCCTGGATAAAGGGCCGGCGGCGGTGTTGGCACAACTCCACCCGTACTTACGTCCAGCACATCAATATATGGCTTCACCAGTTCAACAATCCTGGCCATTTCTGCTGGATGTAAGCCCTCTGGTTCGTAATCCTCGGCGGATACACGCAGTAAAACAGGTTTATCATCAGGCCAAACCTCATGTACCGCCTGCAGCGTCTCAATCAGTAAACGGCAGCGGTTTTCAGTTGAGCCACCATAACCGTCTGTGCGGTGATTGGTGAGCGGTGATAGGAACTCATTAATCAGATAACCATGGGCCCCATGGATTTCAACAGCGTCAAATCCGATTTCAGCTGCCCTTGCTGCTGAGCTCCGGAACGCAAGAATGGTATCACGGATATCCTCTTCCGTCATCTCATGAGGCATGGGGGAACCCTCTTCGAATGGAATGGCGCTGGGTGCAAAAATCCTTTTTTCCCGCGCTGTGCATTTACGTCCTGCGTGATTGAGCTGAATGGCCATTTTGGCCCCCTGCTTCTGACAGGCAGCGACAATTGGCGCAAGCGCTTTTGCCTGTTCATCCTTCCAAAGGCCCAGGCAATGGTCCGTAATGCGACCCCATGGAAGGATGCCGGTGGCCTCCATAATAATCAGTCCCACTCCGCCAATGGCACGGGAAGTATAGTGGGTAAAGTGAAATTCATTTGGCATGCCTTCTGTTTCTGAACTGTACATACACATGGGAGGCATAACGATCCGGTTGCGCAGAGTCATGCTCTTTACTGTAAGTGGTTTGAACAAATACATAAGATATTCTCCCTTCTGTCATAGCTCCCGGCAAAATGGCCGGCTTCATATCACCTATTATATCACTGCTGGGTATCTTGCGTAAATGCGTCGTAAACATGAATTGGTTGGAGGATCAAAAGAGCTTGTATCTATTTGCTTAAGCGCATATAATGATTGTCAATTAGTGGGCTTTATAAAAATAACGGAGGTTTGCTGTGAAAACGATCCTGATATTGGAAGACGATGAAAACCTGAGCCGCGGCATTGCCTTCACTTTTGAAAAAGACGGCTATCACACTGTCTAGACAGTTTCTATCGCGGAAGGAAAGCGGGCCCTGGGGCAGCAGAATGAAAATATTGTACTGCCAATGGAATTGGATGGCAATACAATTGACGAGTCTTTCGTAGACGAAATTATCAGCACATTGGGCCTTGAGAAGAAGCGCGACAGCATGCCGAATATGCTGTCCGGAGGTCAGCAGCAGCGTGTGGCNNGATTTGGGGTTGCCGGACGGAAGCGGAATGAACCTATGCAAAGAAATCAGGAACTCCTCAAAGATTCCTATCATTATGCTGACGGCTTGTGATTTGGAGACGGACGAGGTATCGGGGCTGCTGGCCGGTGCGGACGATTATATTACAAAGCCGTTTTCACTTTCTGTCCTGCGGGCAAGAGTAGCGGCATTGCTTCGACGCACGGAATCAAAAAGCTGTCATGTGATATTCTCAGGCAAATATAAACTGGATGCAGACCATTACAAGTTTTTCTGTGAAAGCGAAGAAATCTCCGTCAGCATTACGGAATTTAAACTGCTTTCTCTTTTGATGGAAAACGCCGGACATGT
>DOWI01000366.1 GCA_003519645.1 Oscillospiraceae bacterium | reverse complement strand
ACTGTCGCTTCACAGCAAGGATTGATTCCGCCGTTGACCTGCGTATCAAAGAGCTTCCAGCGAACCTTTCGAAATGCCCCGTTGACCTTCTCTTCAATGTCCTGCGCCTTCTGCATTGTGAATTTCTCGGCCAGTGCAAGACCTTTGTCGTAGGTGGCAAGCTGAAAAGACAGGCTAGCCTCTTTATTTTTCAAATCTTCGATACGCTGATCCTGCTGTTCAACAATCTGCTTGTTGAGAGTACGGCGCTGGATGGAATCCAGTTCGTCGGTGACACCGGAAAGCTGTTCCTGCAGCATGGCAGCACGCTGCTCTGTCGAGCCTGATATGGATTTTAATTGCATTTGCACGGATTCTAATTTTTTGTTCAGAGTGGCATGTTCGTCCGTCTTCTCAAAGGGTGCCGGGTGAACGATCTGCGCAGTTAGTTTGTCAAGGCGGCTCTGAAGATCTGTAAGCGAAGTATGGCGCTTTTTCAAATTGCTTTTTTCAACTGTCAAATCTTTGTTTGACTTTTCCAACTCTTTTTTCTTTTCGGAAGCATCAGACTCCAGCTTTTCCAGCGTCCGCGCTTTCCGGTCGTTGAAATCGCCTTGAATCTGTTTCTGCTTCTCAGGCGGGTATTTTTGCCCGCAGGTCGGGCAAATGTTTTCTGAGGCGGGAAATTCCTGCGCATCGGTATCCTTCCACTGCTGGCGGAATTGCTCGATGTCTGTATTCAACCGGCTGATCTGCGCTTCCAGGCGAGGAATAACGGCCTTTTCTGCATAGTCGCAGCCACTTGCATAGTCATTGATCTGCGCCCTTAAAGTGGCTGCTTCTGCTTCAATGCCGTTATTTCCTGTCGTGCTGCGGCGGGTATATTCTGCTCTTGCATCCGCAATCTGCGCCTGAATCTCTGAAATCTGGCGGCGTAAATCGGCTTCGGCCTGCCCGTTCCGGACGGCGCTGATCTGCTGTTCCAACTTGATTTTGTTTTTTTGCAGCGTGACGGCGTTGTGGGTATCCTCATCCTTCGGCAGATCGGCGGGCTTTGCTTTTTNNGAATTTCGTCCTTCTCTTTCTGAATTTTCTGCCGCTCATATTTCGTTTTGGCAGCATATTCATCCACATTATGAAAGCCTATATAACCACCGAGAGGCTGCAGCTCTTTATGGGCATTGATGATCTCGCGGTCGTCAAGATCCGGAGCGAAAGACTTTATCAGGAATTCCCGGCGATCCTTCCAACCCATCTTGTGTGGAAACATATCCGGATCTGTCAAAAGTGTGAAAGTCTGGTCGTCGCAGATCTTTAAAACAAAAGTGGTATAGTCTTTTTTCAGCTTCGGCACCCCGTCTATGAAGAAATTCGTGGAATTGCTGGTAACGCTGCGCTCCGCTTCGCCTTTCTTGTGGCTGAAATTCTGCTTGTAGGAACGCTGCAACGTGAATTCGNNACGAGCCGTCCTCGCGGTGGAATTTACCGGTCACGGAAGCGACAAGGCCCTCAATGGTGTTCCCTTCGCAGTCTTCCGGCAACAGGCTGAAATCGGTCTTGCCCTCGGAATTCTTGCCGAACAGAAGCCAGAAATAGGCATCCGCAATTGTGCTTTTGCCGACGTGGTTTCTGCCGAAAACATCCATAGAGTGGCCGGCAGGTGAAAAGGTAAATTTGCGGTATCCCTTGAAGTTTTCAAGGTCAAGTTCCAAAAGTCCGAGTTTCATGTCCTGTGCTTCCTTTCTTTTGCCTTTCTAAGGCTGACACAGTAATTTTGATTACCAATCTGGAATCTAACTGTGCTCCATCCGGCCAGCGGGCGAGACTGTATAAAGATGATGGATGCTTGAAACTCCGATTTCAGGTAGCGCGTAAAATCAAGCAGGCATCCCGTCATGTCAAAAGCACTAGATACCGGAATTGCCTCTCCCTTCGGAACGGGCGGAACATCGCCTCCGGCTTCTTCGCTGCCCGGCTGTAAAACCCGAGAATGCGTTTTGCTGGAAATCTGCCGTAACTTATTGCCTACCTGAATTGGATAAAGTCCCATGATTTTAGCGATCTCTGCTGGGCCTTTTCCCTCATTATGGAGTTGCTCAAGCTGCTGGAGCATAGTGCCGGTCCAAACGGTACGCTTATGCTCTGCTGCAACCGCCTCCGGCTTCTGTGCCGGAGCATTGCCGGAAAGCTCATTCCAATACGAGCGGACCTCTTTTTCCGGTATAGCGAATCCCTTTGCCAGCTTACTAATTTCAGCGTCCTTATCCCCTGCCCTGCCAACAGCAACTTTGACCGTCAGCTTCTGCTGATCGCTCAACATTTCTCATTCGCCTCCATACACTGGGCAAACACTCCGGAAAAAATCTCATATCTTGTTGAATCAGGCATAGAATATTGCTTGGCAAGAGTTTTTTTAAGCTGATCCAATACGAACATTTCTGTCCGGAGGTCGAGCGGGGTTTTGCACTTGACGTTTAAGTACAAGTCGGATATACTGGAATCGGATTCTTTAGGACTGCCGCTTTCGGTGCTGGTAACGCCGATGGCGGTTTCTTTTTCATCTATCACGGATTAAGACTCCTTTCATTTATTAGCTTTTTCGTCGTTCGCAATATCCATTTGCAGGCGGCTATTTTTGTGCCCGGGCGAGTTCCGCGCGAATTTCTGCGCGCCCCGCCGCTTTGCGGCGCTGGATGATACGTTTTGCCTTGCGGACATGGTATGCGGCGATCAGTCGGGTAATACGGCTCATGGTGTTTCACTCCCTTCCGGCTTTTGCGGGTGTACCTGCTCCCATTTGATATCACCGTCCAGCACTTCCCGTACCAGCCTGATTTGATCGCTCAGCTTATCATTGCGGATACTCTCGCAGTGCTCAAAGCCAGCCCTCAGCGCCCCCGGCCGCAGACCGCTGTCTATGGTTCCAACGGGCTTGCCGCCCTCGTCAATCAGCCTGTACACCCGGCTTTTGCCGATACTGTCGTGATTGTCGACAATGATTATTTCACTGTCCGGCATCTGGATTAGTACGTATTTCATGATTTTTCACTTCCTTCCGGCTTGCGG
>DOWI01000346.1:2345-5821 GCA_003519645.1 Oscillospiraceae bacterium | reverse complement strand
ACTTTTATGTTGACAAAGACATTTTATACCTACATCTTTACTTTTTTAAAGTATTTTATTGTATTTTAATTTACTTCATGGTAAAATATTCTACAAAGAATATAACAGGAGTGACTCTATTTTGGCGATTAGTTATAAAAGGCTGTGGAAGCTTTTGATTGATCGGGATATGTCAAAAAAGCAATTGGAGATCAGCGCAAATTTGAGCTCATCTACCATTGCCAAGATGAATAAAGGCAAGGGTGTAACGACCACCACGCTGGAGCGTATTTGCAAGATTTTAGATTGCAGAATTGAGGATGTTGTTGAGATTGTGCCGGATGAGGATTGAGGGGAAAGAATGATGCTTAAAGAAACAATAAAAATAATGACACGTGAAATATCCTGCATCCTCTCCGACAATAAATCGACCATCTATCTCTACGGTTCGGTGGTTATTGATGATTTCAAGCTCGGCTGGAGTGACATTGATATTCTCGTTTTGACCGAATCTGAAGTCACCGAAGAACAGGCAAGTAAACTGGTGAACCTGCGGCAAAATGTGCTGGAGCGATATCCCGGCAACCCATATTTTCGCTTGTTTGAGGGCGGGATGCTCTCTTTGGACGCATTTTTGAGCAACACAAAGGAAAGGACAGTCTACTGGGGAACAAGCGGTCAGCGCATCACCGACAGCTATAAAATGGATAGCTTCGGCATGGCTGAGTTATTGGACAATGGAGTATTGCTTCACGGGGATGCCATTCGCGATAAGATGATTTATCCGTCATATGCGCAGATGCGGGATGATATCGCATGGCATGTGCAGGGCGCACGGAAATACGGCGTCGTGGTGGGGTGGCTATTGGATATTGCGCGCGGGATATATACGCTGCGTACGGGTAAAGTCATTGCCAAAACCGCCGCCGGTGAATGGGCGCTGGAAAACAATCTATGTCCTGACGCTGACGCGTTGGAAAAAGCGATACAATGCCGCAAAGAGGCGCATCTCATGCCTGAAAGAAGTATTGATAACTTCATCATTCAGCGCTTTGCGGATGTAATTGATGCGGAATTTGCGAACACAGCAGAGCGGTTTGCACAGTCCGAATTACAGCGCATGAACTTTGCTTACGATACCCTCTCGTTGATTCGCAATAAAGACGGCGTTTCGGTTTGGCGGGTAAATATCAATAACGGCAGTGTGGTAATGAAATGCTTTGATAAACAGGAATACCGTCGGGAGATTGTAAATTATCAACTGCTAAAATCACTCGGCATTCCTGCGTTAAGATTTATTGCTCACACGAATTGTTCTTTTATCATGGAGGATATTGAATGTAGCAAATACAGATTAGCAACTATAGAGGATGTAAGCGATCCGAAAATTGCGATAGAAATTGCACGATGGTACAAGACGCTTCATATAAACGGGCGTGAACACGCTAACACACATACAATGTTTGATGAGTGCGATACGATTACAATAGAAAACATCAATACAATAAAAGAAAAGACAGGCACCGAGGGGCTGCCTGTTTGGCAGCTTATTGAGGAAAAACTTGATATAATTCGTTCCGTTGCAATAAGCCTGCCACGAACGCTAAATTACAATGATTTTTACTATACAAACCTTGTAGTTGCTCGTGATGGTTCCTCTGCGCTGGTGTTTGACTATAATCTGCTTGGCAAGGGGTATATATATTCCGACATCCGAAATGTATGTTGCTCACTTGGTAACGATGATGCGAGAGAGGCGTTTTTATCGGAATACGGCAATTTTGACGAGAATGAAAAGTTGGTGGATGATGTAATCGATTCGCTGTATTCTTTATATGTCGCTTGCCAGCGTGAGATCTTTCCGAATTGGGCGAATAATTTATTGGAAAAGCTGAAAGACGGCACTTTGCTTGCGGCGGTCGAAAAATTGTTGGAGGAAGTGGGCAGATGAATCATGATATGATGAGCGTACATATGGACAACTTGATTTTTTCTATTCAAGAACTAGTGAATCTGGCAGCAAGCAAATCCGCATATGTAAGCAAGCCATTACTTGACTATATATCGCATTGGCTTACTCTTAATAATAATGATAAAAAAGCTGAGATTAATGGGCTTAAAACCGCACTTATTGATGGACTTGATGTCAACTTTATAGGTACACAGTGGGAAGAAGAATGGCTTGCAAACAATAAGGTGTGTGATTGCAAGGCGTGTAATGTTGCGCGGGAATGTATTGCTGAAATGGAGAAATAAAGCCATGAAAACAATATTACTGCTTCTCGGACCGAATGGAATAGGTAAAAGCACAACGGCAAAACATATCCTTGAAAAGCAGCCGAATACTGCCCTTGTTGACAGCGACTGGTGTCGTGCTATGAATCCATATAACATAGATACCGTAACAAACAATATATACTCGCTCATAAGCAACTACCTCCATTGCCCTAAGATTAAGACAGTAATTTTCCCTTATGGTTTTCATGGTGATAGGAAAAAGCGATATGATGCCGTTATAAATAAGCTGATTAATGATGGCGTGGATTTTACGGTTTTCCCTGTCATACTGATGTGTTCACTTGAAGAAAATATATCCCGCGCACAAAACGATATGCGTGATAACGAGCGGATTCAAAGAGGGATTGAAAATACATTTCATTTCTATGATAAATACGATTACCCTAAAATAGATACGACAGATATAAACGCAGAGCAGGTTGCCGAAAGGATAATAAGCCTACTCAAAGAGAGGAACGTCTTATGATTACTTGCCCAAACTGCGGATCACTTACAAAGGATGATATACAGGTATATAGTGAGAATCTGCGTAAACAGAACTTCAGCTTGTCACCTATCTTGCCTACATGCAAGCACTGTGAAGCTGAGGTAATTATCCCTCACAAGTGTGGTAGCGGAAATATTATCGTTTTAAACGGTACCTCCGGCAGCGGTAAATCTACCATTGCAGAAATATTTTCAGAGAAAGGCTTTCTTGCCATTGATGGCGACTGTGTGATACAAGTGGTCAGGCATAAAAAAGGAACAAAACAATATGCATGGGAAGAATTGATCAATGAGATTGCCTGTGAAATTGATATATTATCCTTGCTCGGCGAAAACATAGTTTTATCCCATGTAATTCTGCCAGAGGATTTGGATAAATACATAGCAATATTCGAATCGCGCAATATGAAATATGCATTTTATCTTTTGAAGCCGGAATACGAAACCGCTGTGAAACGCTGTCAGACNNGCATTACACCGGAATATTGGATAAAGCATTTTTATGATTTATTGTGTTTTGATGAACGTGTCAGCGCTGTAGATAACACGAACATGAATGCGGAGGAAACGGCTGAATATATTTTGACGAAAGGTATGGTTGGCAATGGATCAATATAATTCCTTATTTTGGCGTGCGATTAACAAACTTGTAGCCGAAGCGAATATCGTAATTGACCGTCCAAAAGGCAGCCGGCATCCCAAATATCCGGAGC
>DOWI01000346.1:1190-2314 GCA_003519645.1 Oscillospiraceae bacterium | reverse complement strand
AAGGACAGTGAAATAAAAATCCTTATCGGGTGCAGTGAGGAGGAAAAAGAAATTGTAATGCAATTTCATAATGGCTCGGAATTTATGAAAGGTGCAATGATACGGAGGATAGATAAATGTTAAAAGTCGATTTTTGCAACGAGAAGCCAAGTGGAACCCCTCTCACCTATGTTGTTATCGCAGCTCGGTATAACGGAAAATGGGTGCTTGTACGCCACAGGGAACGCGATACATACGAAATCCCCGGTGGTCATATAGAACCGGATGAAGACTTTATCACTGCGGCGAAACGGGAATTATATGAGGAAACCGGCGCAAAAGATTTTTTGCTTGATTTGGTATCCATTTATACTGTCAAGACAGGTGAAAAGACTGCGGGCGGATACCTGTTTTTTGCTGATGTTAAGGAACTATCCGCGCTGCCGGATTATGAGATAGCAGAAATTGTATTGATGGATAAATTACCTGAAAATCTAACATATCCTTTGATTCAACCGCACTTGTTTAGTCGAGTGTTGGAGTGGATGACTTCCCGCAGACTGGAGTTTAAAATCACGCCGGATAGCCAAGTGCATTCTCAAAACAAATCCTCATGGAATGCAATGGCGGATGATTGGTTTGGTACTATTCTGCCAGTTTGGGGCTGTTCCTGCCCAACAGAGGACGAATTGCATTTAATGCCGGATTTGATAGGCAAAAGAGTTTTGGAAATCGGATGCGGCAGCGGCCATTCGCTGAAATGGTGTGGCGATCACGGAGCGGGCGAACTCTGGGGGTTGGATATATCTGAAAGACAGCTTGAAAAAGCGCAGAACTTCCTTGTTGAAAATGGCTATGCAACAAAATTGTTCTGTTCGCCAATGGAGCTGAATCCCGGTCTGCCACAGAACTACTTTGATGTTGTTTACTCGGTTTATGCGGTTGGATGGACAACCGACTTGCAAACTACATTTAATCTGATTTCATCCTATTTGATAAAAGGCGGGGTTTTCATATTTAGTTGGGATCACCCGTTTATGCACTGCGTGGATGAGGTGGACGGCAGCTTATTATTTTCAGGGAGTTATCACGAAGCGGAACCGTTCACCTTCCAAAAGCACGGCAATCCACTAACCTTGCATAAT
>DOWI01000346.1:0-1179 GCA_003519645.1 Oscillospiraceae bacterium | reverse complement strand
TGGAGTTTTCGAGCGGATATTATACACCAACCAAAGCGAAAAAGTTTCCGCTGTCGATTATTATAAAAGCGAGGAAGATATAGATGGTTTATGCAGTAATATCAGATATTCATGGAAATTATTTTGCATTTAAAGCGGTTGTTGGCGATGCTATGGCAAAGGGTACCGAAGCCTTTTTGCTGCTTGGTGACTATATCCGTGATACACCGACACTTAATGAAGTAATAGACACAATCCGTACTTTACCTAATTGCACGGCTATTTTAGGAAACGGTGATATNNGAGCAAATGCAGCCGAACTTTTGGACGTGTAAAAATTTATCAAAACAAAATCTAAACTTCTTGAAATCCTTGCCGGAAACCGCTGATATAAAATTATCCTGCGGAAAGACTGTTCATTTATCTCACAGCATTTCATTGATTCACCACAAACCCAGACTTGGTGCCTTTCATTCAGGTGATTACGCAAGGAAAATGGAACGTTCCCCTTTCACTATTGAAGAAGGAATGTGTGCGATGCAAAAGGCCGCCGAAGAATATTCTGACGAAGTTGCCGCATATCCGGGAGATATATGTCTTTTTGGACATAATCATTTGCANNCAGGAAAAACTTTGCTGAACCCGGGGAGCTGCGGAATGCCTTCTGATTATGATATCCGCGCACCTTATGCGTTAATGCATGATACAGGAGACACGGTGGAAATGGAGCTTCATCGTGTGGAATATGATATAGAGCAAACCATCAAAGCAATTCTTGAATTTAATGATTTCCCTCATGCCCAGTTCTGGGGCAAATTGCGTGCGGCCATACTTAAATTGGGATCTGATATCCCAATGAATCGGTTCTGGCAGCATGCAAGAGCGATTGGCGGCGGAATATTCCCGATGGAAAACGATATATGGCGCAAGACCATTGAAATGTTTGAATTTGAATATAACTGGAGCATTGATGAATGGCGTAGATTCGGAGAAAAGCAAGATGTAATTTACCACTACAATGCCCTCATAGACGAAAATAACGATTCCGTACACGACCCTGCACCGGCTCAAGATTACATGAACAAATGGGATGGCGAGGTTTTTATTGAAGCGATGCGACTTTCGCCAGACAAATCTGTGCTTGACGTCGGCGTTGGCACAGGGCGGCTTGCCTTGCGTGTCTGCGGTAAATGCGCAAGT
>DOWI01000210.1 GCA_003519645.1 Oscillospiraceae bacterium | reverse complement strand
CCATGAATCTCCTATTGTAACCTTATCGTTCCAAACAATTGCTGTTGTCCTCATATTATCATTCAAATCTGTAAAAAGTACCCAGAAGCCTTGCTCTTTTTCGTGTCTAACTGTTGAGAAATCAAGTTCCATTGAAATCTTACCCTTGGTCACAGGATTATCAAAAGTATATGTCGTACCTTCTCCCTTGTGTATTACTTTACCTTTTTCATCCTTGTACAAATAGGCATCTCCATGGTCGTTTGTCCACCGACCCTTGCCGTTTAATGTTTCGCCCACGGCATAGCTGCTCATATCATCCTCTGCAATGACGTCGGATTTTTCCATTGTATACGCAATCGGGGTAAGTGCATTTTTCTTCAGCTCTCTGCCCATAAACGATTTAACGCCGTTTAATGTAACAACACAGCTCTCGCCATTTACAAGCGGTCTTGCAAGCTTAACGGCAGTCCTTGTACCGTTCTGATACACGATTTCCGCACCAACCTCCTCCGCATCTTTCGCGGACAGAGGATTGGATGTCACCTGAACCTTAATATTATCATCTGTCAGGTATGCGGTCTCACTAAAATCAATATAAACCAAATCCTCACCCGCTATGCTCAAGCCGGCGTCAAAATCATTGTCAATGGATTTTACACTTATATTATCAAAAGAAGCGGTCGCCTTGGCATCAGATCCCGTACTGTTAAAGTTTACCTGATTCCACGAAGCGCCGGCGGCAATTCTGTCTGATATATCCGTCTCTCCGGTATATACGCCGTCCAAATAGGTATATGTCTTTTTGGAATCTAAGTCCACAACATTGTCTATCCTGTGCCAGTTGTTATCTTTGATATAAGTATTACTGCCATATCTTGTGCATGACCAGCTGCCGTTTTTTACCTCTCCAAACGCCCCGTCCTCCCATATCGACTGATACCATCTGTTGTTTAGGCTTACCAATATAACTTTTTTATCAATATTCTCAAATTTAACATCATACGAGAAGATATATTTCCCTGCCGTAAGCGGTGTTGACCAGTTGGCGTCAAATGCTGCATCGTCGGTACTGTTCTTTGTAAGAACGCTTCCTCTGTATTCCTCATCTTCACTGACATAACCATTCGGGGTCGCTGTATATTTCCAATCAATGTCCTGCTGATTTGAAGTGTACGTATATACTCTGTTTAAAACTTCATTACCCAGCATGGTCTTTTTATTCACAAACGTGAGCTTATATATATATGCGCCGCCGCTTAAAGCCGGGGTAAGCACAGCCTTGTCTGCTGTAATATAGTCAACCTCAAACGGGACGGTTTCCTCTGCGCCGCCGTTCTTCGGCGCTCTTGTCAGCACAAAATCGTTTGCATCAATATCGACAACCGTTTCCGAAAAATTCACCTCAAACTGTCCCTTATAGGTATATTCGGCTGTCATTTCGGCGCTTGCGGGCAGCGGTCTGAAGCTTAAGTTGTCAACCTGCGCGCTTAGCGCTGTTTTTGTATAATCGCAATAGAGGAACAGTATTTTTTTCATACCGGTAACATTCAGCGCCGCAAGGTCAATGGCGCCCTTTAATTCACCGTTCACATATGCCTGTGCGCTCTTTGCGTCGAAATCAAATGCAACGTCGTACCTCTGCCATACATTGGGCTGATAAGAGGCATTGCCTATCTGAGTATAACTGGCGCCGTCATTGGTAGATAAAAACCTTCCGCCGTTCAATTCAAGAAAGCGCAGCTGCTTGTTCTCGGCATTTGACGTAAAAATACCCAGCACCGTACTGCCGCCGCTCAGCTCCGGCATTTTGGCGTCAAAGCTCATCAGATACTTTCCCGATAAAGCGGGTTGGTCAAAATCAAACGATATATCACAATCCGCTTTATTGGCTGACGATGAAAGGTTCAAAACTCCGCCGTACTGCTCATCTTGTACCTTAGTAATCAAATCATTACCCGTATTTATTCCCGATTCAAAGTCCTGCTTTACGCCGACATTGAGGGAAGCCGCAGAAACGTTAACCGCGCCAAGCATAGAAACCAATAATGCAGCCGTTGTAATCCACAATACCACTAATTTCTTTTTCGATACAACTAATTTCTTTTTCATAAAAAAACCTCCAAAATAATTTTTTAAAATCCGATGCATTGGCAAAAGCCGCCTTAATAATTTTGTCAACTTTCACCACCACGCACATTATTTATCCTGATTAAATTGTAACATTTGCAAATCATTAAATCAATTCGTAAAGTTAGCAAAAATGTTTTTTATTAGCGTATTGTCACGTGCTCTTATTTTTTGTTATTGTCCATCAGTCTTAAATAGCCAAACTGCGTGCCGTCCTTTTCCACGCCGATGCCGGAGCCGTATTCAACCCAGCCCCATCTGCCGGCGCCGTCGTTATCGTTGACTATCATATTAAATCTGACCGATTCGCCCAACGTAAGTCTCGGGGCATCCGCTGTCAAAAGCTCCGCCCACGGTATTCGCGCCTCATATGTTGTAAGCTTACCGTTTCGGGTAACGGCAAGCTGCGTCATCTCCGCCTCGCCCTGATGCTCGGTAAACACCGTGGCGCCCGGCTCGGTTGAATACTTTGCAACAAAGGGACCGTTGGGTGTCAGGGCAAATCCCAATTCCGTAAACAGTCTTTGGTCGTTATGGGCTATCTGACCGTAATACACGCCTATCTGCACCGAGTCACCGCTCCATATACCGGAGCTCGCCTCTTTTTGATAGAAGATATCGTCCGTCATTTGACACAGCATATATAGGTTATCCTCGTCCCACATATACTTTATATTTCCCGATAAGTCGCTGTCTCCTTTATAGGACGTGAAAAGCTCATATTCATTTCCCTCGCCCAGCCACAGCTCTTTGCCGCCGCGCCACTCATTTTCGGAAACGGTTCCGTCAATCACCGGCTTTTCATAGGCGTAAACCGCCGCACAGCAATCGGCATAGATATTCAAATGCTGGCTGTATCCGTTGTCAAGCTTTAAATCGGCATCTATAAAGTATGAACGGAAAAATTCAACCTCCGGCATATTAAACCTGATTTCCTTTTCGGTATTAGGCGCAATCTCCGGAACCTCAACATACTTTATTTTCTCAGACAGCTCGCTTGGGGCGTTGAATAAAATCCTGCCCTTTATCGGCTCGACGTGATTGTTATTCTTTATCGTGATAACACCGATCCATCTGCCGAGATTTTTATCATTGTACGGCTCTGTCCTGAAATTAACCACAGTCGCATCGGTGTACGACAAAACAATTTTCTCGTTCAGAAATGTCTTGCCGTCCTCACCCTTTACGATAAGGCGGGCGACAGCCTTTTTGCCCGTCTCACCCTTTGCGCTGAGTCTGACGACCGCCTTGTTGCCCGCAAAGCCTTTGTTTTCGTAAACCTCAACATAGCCGTCATCGGGGAGAACAACCTCAACCGCCGCATTATCATCAATCGCCTTTGTGATTTCTATATCCACTATATCGCCGTAGGGCATATCAAATTCGGTGCCCGAAACGGTAAATATCGGCTCTGCCTCAAGCTCATACTTCGTGAAATTACCCACGAAGTAAACGGGCTGTTCGTCAAGCGCTATAGAATATATTCCGTTTTTGCGATATACGTCAAGCTTATTTCCGTACATATCGAAAACCTCAACGTCGTCAGAGCCAAGCGACGCCGTAAAATACTCGCTGTCCCTGTATGACCACACCATCATAATATCTTTTCCGTCGTCCCGCTTGAATTTATAGCACGACGCGGTCTCAAGCTCTTGCTTATCGACCACCTCTGCACCTGTCAGAAAATGATTGACTGCCGCAATCGTCAGATATGTCGGCTTTGCAATATAAGGGGTATCAATCGTATTACGAAATCTTATCGCGCCGAAATTATTCTCGCCGTCCTCCGGATAATATCCGTCGTCCTGAAAATCGTAATAATAAATTGTTCTTATCTTCAGCTCCGGCGACATCAGCGTTGCATAAAGCTGTGCATTTCTCTCCGCCTGCATTCTATAGCCCGGCTCTGTTGTCAAAGATGAAAATCCTATCTGCTGTGAAGATGAATGACCGGTTTCGCTTACGCTTAGCGGAATGTCTGCCGCACCGTTTTCATCCAGCGCCGTCCGCACACCCTTCGCCGCATTATAAAAGCCCGAATCCCTTGAATTGGAATGTCCGTAATAGTGGAAGGAATATTCGTCAAAGCAGCCCTCGGCCGATTTGATTACCGTCGTTATCCAGTCCATGGACGCGCCCGCCGAAGCGCCTATAGCCAGCTTATAGTTGGGGTCGACCTCCTTTATCACCTTATAGACCTTCCTTGCCAGCTTTCCGTACCATTCGGCGTCGTGTCCGTTGCCGGTGTGAAAGTTCAGCTCGTTAAACAGCTCAAAGTAGGTATGCTTACCTTTGTTTTTTATCGCAAGCGGTCTTACAAATCTTTCAAGAAATGCCTCTTGTGCCGCTTCACTGACCGGCAGCTCATCCACCAAGCCGTAAGCCCCCAAGGCATCATTTCCGCCCGCAATTAATATCACCATTTGGTCAAGGCCGTACTGCTCATAAACCTCCATAACGTGTCTCGACTTCTCAGGCACAACAAACTGCCCTGTCTGCTGCTCGTATAATCTCCACCAATCATCCTCTCTCGTCCCGCTTATACCCGCTTTTTTCATTAAAGGTATCAGCTTTTCGGGTTCCTTTGGCCATGAATAGTGGTGCTCGTTATAGCAAAGGTTCGGGTTTAATTTATCATTCTGCAGGCAATACGCGTATTCCGTTTTGCCCTTTGACGATATGCCCTCTCCGCTTATCTCATAATACAAGGTGTAGGTCGAATACCGCTCCGGCGTGAACTCAATGTCACGGCGCACGCTTTTGCCCGCCGGTATCTCCAAATCATAGCTGCCTATGTCATATGTATTATGGTCAAAATCCACCGATTTCGCAGTAACCGTCACCTTTTCGTCCTTTTTGGACATATTGTATACATCCATTGCCATTTTAACGGCTTCGCCCGAAAAGAAGTTGTTGCCCAACGCGTCCGAGCTCATATGCGCACGCACGCTTGCCTTTGTCCCGACAGGTCTGACGGTAATCGACCTGAATGTGACGTCCGCCATCGAAAGTCCCATATTTTCCTCGTGCGTGGTTATACAAAAATCGTATCCGTTCAGTCCGTCCGCAAACCGCGGATATTCAAGCCTGACAGTCGCGGTTTTCCATTTGCCCGTATCGGTCGATGTGACGATATCGCTCACCGCAATCTGATTGTCACGCTTATCGCCCTTGTCACGCCATGGGTCCGGCAAAGCATCATAGCGTATTCTAAACTTGCCCTCACCCTCATCAAAGTACTCTACCTCTACCTCGTATGACGAATAGTCCGACAGCTTATATGCAAAGGTGTTTTCAAGATTTACATATATCGCGGGCTGGTCGTTTCGCACGGGCTTCATCTGCCAGCCGAATTTGCCATCCTTCTCCACCACATGATGTTCGGCATTGCCGTTTGTCCCCGCGCTTAAAATTAAGCCGGACGCCGTGACATTATTGCCCAATTCGCCATAGGCAAATCTCTCCTCTTCCGCAGATACGCCTGTACAGCACATACTCAAAACAACCGCCCAAACGAGTAAAATCGAACCGAGCCGTCTCATATGCTTCATACGCATCTCACTCCTTTCTTATAATTCATTTATTTCTAAAATCATTCACTTGCACCGGATGCCTTTTCGGAGAGATAAAGTCCGTCGGCTATCGGAATCAGCCGCGTTTTATCCCGCCAAACAAATACCTTTATCTCGTCAGAGTCCGCTTTTGCAGTAATTTCCTGNNCATTTCCTGTTCCAAAGAATGCTTTCCCGCGCCTAAATTCTCATTGTTCATAAAGCAATCCGTTAAACGTCCGTCCGCATACAGGGCGCAGACAAACATATACTCGACCGTGCTCTCACCGTTGTTTTCAATTATCGCCTTGACAGTAAGCGGCTTGCTTTTGTCTATCCCGCCAAAGTCCGTGACCGGAACCCCCGACTGCGAAATTGAAACCTCGGCGCCGTGCGTTTTGTGAAATTCCGCGCCGAGCCTTACGATTTGTTTTCCGTTATATACATAGATGCCGTATTCACCGTTCTTGTCGGCTTTAAAGGTGAATTCATATATCCCGTCCGTGCCCGTAAGCTGGTCTATATAGCACACGGCGCCGCTGCCTTTTTGGTAAATGTCGGCGNNGCACACAGCGCCGCTACCTTTTTGGTAAATGTTGGCGACGGTCTTTCCCGGATTTAAAACAAGCATTGTCGCCGTATCATCGGAATATATGTCGTCAACGCGGACGGTAATCTCGTTTGTGTTATAGTCGATTTTGGTTACCTCATACTTTTTTTCAAAATCCTTTTTCGTGATATACACGGGCGCGTCCGAAACCTCGACCGTATAAACGCCGCTTTCGCTCTCAAGGCTTGTCATATTGCCGAACATATCATACAGCTCTGCCTCTGCCGAGCCGAAATCAACCGTCGCGGTTGTGCTTCCGCTTAAATTCCACAAGACGCATACATCTCCGCCGAAATCACTCTTCAGCTTAAACACTTCCGTTCCGTCATCCGTTGTTATATGCTCTTTGATTTCGGCCTCGCCGATTTTGTCGTTCATATTGGCAAGCGCGACATACAGCGGCCTTGCGGAATATGCCGCCTTTTCCTTTTCCGCGTGGTTATAAATTGCGCCGTAGCTCATTTCGGCGTCGGAGTGATTGACGCCGTCGTTCTTGAAATCATACCAAAATATCTTATCAATCCCTATATCCTTAAGCAGCAGATACTCCCTTACGGCATATTTCGCCTGCTCTGACTGCGGCAAATCATATGTAGACCAGCCCGTTTCGGTTATCCATATAGGTAAGTCCGATGCGCCCTTTTCCTCAACAATGCCCACAAGGCGCTTTAAGTATGCGAGAAGGTTTTTCTCGGGCGGATTGGATGAATTATACTCGTGCAGGCTTATATAATCCGAATAATCTCCCACACCGACGTCAAGCATCTTCTCTATCCAATGGGGCCATATGCTCGGAACACCACCGAACCCGACTATTTTGCACTCCGGGTTTGCCTCCTTTGCCCGCTCATAGACAACCTTAAGCAGCTTTACATACGCCTCGGCGCCCTGCGCAGTATACTCGGTATTCCACACGACCGACCTCGGATTGCTTGCGTAATCGGGGTGCATACCGTTCCATGTATGATGGAATTCATTCCACAGCTGAAATGTATCAGCCTTGCCCCTTAGCGCCCTTACAACCTCATATACATAGTTGCCAAAGGCGGCTATCGCCTCATCCGACTGTGGAAATCTATTGTTATCATAAAGCGAATTTCCGCCGGTCAGCACAACCAATGTTTTAATCCCGTTCTGCAAGCCTACCTCTATGGACTCTGTAATATGCGTCGGGACATATACTCTGCCCGCGCTTCTCTCACATTGTGACCAAAACAGTGATTCCCTGCTCCAGCCGGCGCCCATTTCCCGCATAAGCGGACGGGAGATGTACGGATTCCTGTCCGTCAGGCGATAATGAGTATTCATACCATAGGATTCATTCTCCGAAGCTGCATTGACGGATATCGAAAAGTTTGTATCATACTCTCCGTAAATTTCCGCGCCGTTTGTGAATTTCATATTCACGTCATAGGTACCGCACTCCGTCACGGCGGTCGGAATAATCAAAGCATTCTTTCCCAGTACAAGCCGAACATTTTCGTCGACAATTCTTTCCCCGCCGAAAGCGTCGGTAATTGTCATTTTGCAGTCCAGATTCAAATTGCTTCGCGAAATATTTTCGGCGGTAAGATAAAGTTGTGCCTCGCTGCCCTTTAAAAACACATTTCCCGCAGGGCCGTTTATGTCCATATTAATCGGGAATGCCTTTCCCGACCTTCTTATTGTCACAGATTGAATAATCACGGACTCTTTCGGAAAGCCCAGCTTCTCGGAATACAGGTTAAGCCTCAAATCCGTGCCCCGGCCGAGGTTATTGTCAAGCCTTGCGTCGTACAGCTTAAAGGTGTGTTCCTTCCACACCTGCGTATTCTCGAGGTATACAATCTCCGTTTCCGACACGCTCCACGCTTTATTATCGTTCATCCTGCCGTCGTACTGCAATAAAAACTTTCCCGTACCGCTGTCAAAATATCGCACGGTAACGTCAACGCCGTCCCCCTGCAAATTATTCATAAAACCGTCGTCAATGCCTATGTTTATGCATGAAGCGCCGGTTGTTTTATTCGGCGTAATCCGCAAGCCGCGTTCGCCGCCCGCCTCAACAGGGGTAAACTCTACCTCTGCATCCGTTTTAACGGCGGCATTGACCGCACTCCAATTATTCACATCATAGCTTCCGCCCGCATCGGTATACTCAACCCTTGCATAATCCTCTGCCCCGACGGCGCAAGGCGGCAATGACGCGGACAGCATACTCAAGGTCAAAACCACTATCATAAGTTTAGTTTTCATATCAAGAATCTTTCCTTGTTTCCTATTTTTGTTAAACTACGTAAAACGAATACCACACTTCATAATCTCATATAGCTTTTTCAATTTCCGCACCGAAAAGCATGAACTGCGAGACTCAATATCCGAGCGCTCTTTCTCTTATCCCTTGATCCCGCCGATATCTATACCGCCCATAATATGCTTTGAAAATACAGCGTAAACCAAAATCATAGGCAAAATAGACATCATAAGAAGCAACAGGTATTTATCCGCCGTCATTCCCGACTTAGAGCTGAGGTTATACAACATAACGGCAACCGGCTCTAAATTAGTATTGCCGAGCATAAGATACGGCCACATAAAATTGCCCCATGTACCTGTGACGGTAAATATTGTCACAACCATTATTATAGGCCTGCTAAGCGGCAAAATTATTTTTATAAAAATGCCGAACGGCGAGCAGCCGTCAAGTCCTGCCGCCTCAATATAATCCATGGGTATGCTGTTGAAAAAGTTTCTGAACAGTAGGATGTTAAACGCGCTTGCGCCCGACATAAGCCATATAGGCAGATATGAGCCTACGAGGTTTACGTGAATAAGCGGGACGTCGACAAACGTCATATAAAGCGGAACCATGCTTATTCCCGGCAACATCATCGACCAAAACACGAGAACCTCTATCACCCTTGAGCCCATAGGCTTAACCCTCGACAATACATATCCCGCAAGACCGTTGATGATTATATCAAACGCCCAACAGCCCAAAATAAGATTTACGGAATTTACAAAGTATTTAAACAACGATACCGTTTCCCATACTTCCGCTATCTTGCCGAGGTTTATACTCTCGGGCAGCAGCGTAGGCGGAACAGCATAAAGCTCGCTTACACTTTTAAAGCCCGAAAGGGCAACCCAAATCACCGGCACCAAGCATATCAGGCTGACAAATAACAAAATCAAAAACATTGCCCAATATATCGGCTTATTATGTACCTTGCGCATATCAAACGAGGACAAAAGCCCTGCCTCTTTATCCGAAAATCTCATTCCGACAATTCTTTTCATCTATTTCACCCCCTACTCACTTATTTTCTTATCCATTACAAAGTAAACCACTGTCCACACCAAAAGCATCAGAAAGGTGATAACACCGACTGCCAGCGCCTTATCGTACTGCCCGTACTTAAATGCATAGTAATAATTTATAAGCCCCAATGTCGTTGACGCGCCGTTCGGCCCGCCGCCCGTCATGGTCAGGGGCTGTTCCGTAACATTGAATACACCTATAATCTGTCTCACAAAATTCAGCAGCAGAATTCCTCTCATATGAGGGAACAGCACTGCCCTGAATTTTCCCCAAAAACCACAGCCATCCAAGGCTGCCGCCTCGTACAAGTCCCTGTTAATCCCCTGCAGCGACGCAAGGTATATAATAAGCGTCGAGCCGAAGCTGTTCCACGACATCGAAAGTACAATCAGCGGAATTGTAAGCGATTTATTGGCAAGCCAATCTATCGGTCCTACGCCGAAGAAATACAAAATCATATTTAAAAGGCCGCCTTCACCGCCCATATAAACCATTTTCCAAATCATTGCCGTGGCAATACTCGGTATAATGACTGGAAGATATGTAGTAATCTTAAAAAAGCCCTTCATATGCATCATCTCATTCATCATAACCGCACATATAAAGGGCAGCGGATAACCGATTATCAAAGACCACACAACATACATCACCGTATTCTTTAATGTCTGTATAAAATTTGTGTCCGTAAGAACGTCCTTATAGTTCTTAAGTCCCACAAATTCCGAAGGCGTAAAACCTTTGAGGTCAAAAAACGAATATCCTATCCCAATGGCAATAGGTCTCCAAATTAACATTACAAACAATATCATTGACGGCAATATCAGCACCCAGCCGGAAATGTTTTTCGCAAGAACCCTCGAAAAACTCGTTCCGCCTTTTATGCCTGTTTTATTATTTCGGCAAAGTTTTCCCATTTCACAATTCCTCCAAGAGCATAGTATCACATTCGACATGTCGTCTTAAGAACGCAGCCGACCGATTGTTCGGCCAAATTTTGTTAAATCCTCAATCCAAGCCGTTTGAGGTTAGATTGAGGATAACAATGTTTGCCGCTTTCTTTATTTATAATCAGTCCAGCTTATCTAAATGATTCACCTGAAAATCCTCGCAGGCTGTCGCCGCAAGAGCTGCGGGGTCTGCGTCCTTGTTGGTAATCAGCTCTTGAATTACTCCGTCAAGCACCGCATACATTTGCTGCGCACAAACGGGCGGCTCGGGGAAGATTGTGACATCAACGCCGGTGTCAAAATACTTTTCGTAATTCGACATATCAACATTAACATAATCGGCACGCGCCGCCTTTCTTATCTCAAAAGCATCACCCTTAGAGAAAATCGGGAACTCGTCTCTGTCAAGAATAGGATTGCCCTTTTGAACACTCTGTTCATATTCCGATTTAATCTTTTCAACCTGTTCGTCGGAAAGCTGCGGGCTGTTACCCATAAACATAAGCCACTTGAAGCACGCTTCAACCTGCTCATCTGTTGCCTCTGACGAAATCATATTTATATCCGCACCAATCTGCGCATATGCCCCTTTAGGTCCTGCGGGCATCGGAACGACATAGGCATTGTCAAAATCCATGCTATAGTCCGAGTAAAGCCAGTTACACGGCGGCGTTGCAATCATCATAGCCGCCTGATCTGTTGCAAAGTATTTGTACATACCAAGCTGATCCATATTGGTGTCGCTGTGAAGCGTGTCGTACTTCCACTTCAAATCCTGTACATATTTTAACGCCTCAACAAATTCGGGCGTGTTAAAGATTGCTTCGTATTTACCGTCATTATTCTGCTTAACAAAATCGGCGCCGTAACCCCTTGCAATGTTCAAAAGCAGCCAGCCGCCGACATTGTTTATTGTGGGGAACGCAAAGCCCGCCTTGCCTGTCTTTTCGGTAACAGTCTTTGCGTACTCGGCAACCTCTTCCCATGTTTTGGGGTACTTTATACTGCCGTCCTCATTGACAAGACCCGCCTCTTTAAAAATCTTTTTGTTAATATAAAAGCCCTGCTTGTACGCGGATAAGGGTATGGCATAAATCTCACCGTCGCCGCCCTTAATTACGCTTAGTACCTCGGGGTTCATTGCTTCGGTAAATCCATACTTGTCCATATATTTTGTTATGGGCTTGGCATAGCCTGCATTATACGCTGTTGATACCTCTGTGACCGGACATGCATACAGGGTAGCAAGCTGTTTTGCGCTGCCCTTAAGATTAAGGTTTTTCGTATCGTAATAAGTAGTGTCCGTAATTATATTAATATCCGGATTTTGCGCCATAAACTCATCCTTAAGCTTCGCCATTCTCTCCTGACCCGAGGGGTCGGTATCCGCCGGCCAGTTTCCAATTGTAATATTTACCTTACCCGCTTCCTCTTTTGCAGGGCCGCACGCAGCCATCGGAACCACCATCACCGCGGCGAGCAAGCCCGCCAAAACTTTTCTGATTTTCATATCTTTTCTCTCCTTTTTATTTATTAATTTTAACCAATATCGCTTTCAAAAAGATGTGATATTTATGTGCCATTATATCATCTCACAGATTCTAAGTCAATGTTAATTATCCCTATGTTTGTGAGGATTATTGATATAGTCGGATTATAAAATGAATTTTCCGTAAACTGCACCAATCTTTTCTTTTGACAAATTATTCTTAAAGGTGTATAATAAAACAAATACCGCCGCAGAATTATAAGTGAGGAACATAGATATGAACAAAAAAATAATAAACGAAACTACAGTTGAATATGAAAAAACATTTACCCCTGACGCCGCGTATCCGTTTTGGATTAACCAGTGCGGTCACACCTACTGCGGCAAAGACTATTTTTTCAATCGTGGTATAACCTCGTACTATACGATTGAATATATTATTTCGGGAAACGGCTATATTCAGGAAAACGACATAATAAGTCACCCGAAGGCGGGGGACACTCATATCTTTCATTCGGGCTCGACACAAATATTTTATACCGACCCGAACGACCCGTGGGAAAAGCTTTGGGTCATATTTTACGGTCCTCTTGCGGACAGTCTTTTTGAAATATACAACTTAGACCAGGTGCTGCTTTTTCCCGAGCTTGACACAAGAAGCCTGCTTGAAAAAATAATCAAAATCTGCGATGACGATAAAACTCCCACGCACCTGATTATGAGCCGCTGCAGCATTGTGGTTTTTGAACTGATTCAAAAGCTTTATCTTTACACCCAGAAAAACGAAATGCATCTACAAAGTCTTTCAATAGCCGATTCGTTAAAGGTGCTTATCGACAGGATGTGGAATTACAGCATCTCACTCGACGAGCTTGCCGCACAAGTGTACTGTTCAAAAAATCACGCAATACGTGTGTTTACCAAAAAATTTAACATATCACCGTACAAGTATATATCCCAAAAGCGGCTGACCCGAGCAAAGCATATGCTCAGATTCTCCAACATCCATATATACGATATTTCAAAGGGACTCGGCTTTTGTGACTCGAGATATTTTTCCAACTGGTTTAAGGACAGAACGGGAATGACCCCCAGCGACTATCGAAACAGCTTTAAAGACAACAAAAATGTATAAAAAACTATCAACTTATTCCGAAAAACATCCCTCTTTTTAAATATGACTTGAAAAATACGCATACAGCTTATAAACTGTATGTGCATTTTCTTATGCAGTTTAGGAAGAAAGGAATATATAGATTATGTCACAAAAAAATTTGGTCTTTTTACTCGGAGGAGATTTCTCACCCGAACAATGGCAGGACTATCCCGAAATTTTGGAAAAGGATATAACTCTTATGAAGCAGGCGGGCTGCAACGTAATGACCCTCGGTATGTTCGCCTGGTCAGTCCTTGAAAAGACAGAGGGAAACTATGATTTTTCATTTTTGGACGAAGCAATCGAAAGATTATACGCGGGCGGGATAAGCGTTATACTCGGCACCCCCAGTGCCGCAATGCCTTACTGGCTTGCAAAAAAATACCCCGAGGCCGCGCGCGTTGACGAAAATATGATGCGTGAAGCATGCGTTCCCAGAGCATTTTTCTGCCCATCTTCCCCTGTATACCGCCAAAAAGTCCGCGCAATAAACGAACAGCTTGCCAAACGATACGGGAACCATCCCGCCGTTATACTTTGGCATATTTCAAACGAATATCAGGGCATAGGCTGTTACTGTGAAAACTGCCAAAATAAATTCCGCGAGTGGCTAAAGAAAAAATACAATAACGATTTGAATTTGTTGAACAGAACGCTTTGGAATAATTTCTGGAGCGGCGACTTCAGCTCCTGGGACGAGATAGACATTCCGAAGCCGAAAAGCCGTACATACGGCACGGGACTTTATCTTGAATGGAAACGATTTACGACAGAGCTGTATGTTGACTTTATGTGCGCGGAAGCGGAGCCTATAAGGCGCTTTTCGCCCAATATTCCCATTACCACAAATTTTCATGGTTGTTTTTTTGACCTTGATTATCATAAATTTAAGGATTATGTCGATATAATATCCTGGGATATCTATCCACGGTGGCACAGCAATAATGTTATTGACGAGGCAGTCAAAGCGGGCTTTACCTATGACATGTGCAGAAGCTTTTTGCACAAGCCGTTTTATATCATGGAAAACACGCCGAACGTCGCAAACTTCGAAACACCCAACACAACAAAAAGACCCAACATGAATATATTAAGCTCTGTTCAGGCTGTCGGACACGGCGCCGATATGATAGGCTATTTTCAATGGCGTCAAAGCCGAGGCGGCTATGAAAAAACACACGGCGCCATCGTTGACCACTCGGGACGTGATGACACGAGAATATTTAAGGAAATCTGTAATCTCGGAAAGCTTCTGGCAGAAAACAAAGAAATCTGCGGCACCTCACAAAAAGCCGAAGTCGCAATTATTTATGATTGGGAAACACGCTGGACCCTTGACAATATAGTCGCATTCGGCGGCAAAAACAAAAAATATCTTGATACCTGCTTAAAGCATTACGCATATTTCCGCAGGAACAGTATAGACGTAGATATTATCGGTCAGGACTCGGATATTTCAAAATACAAAATCGTAATTGCACCCATGCTGTATCTCATAAAGCACTCAACCATTGAACGCTTTTGCGAATATACAAAAAACGGCGGAACTCTGGTTGCCACCTATATTACCGGTATTGTGGACGAAAACGATATGTGCTATCTCGGTGGTTTTCCCGCCGATGAATTAAAAGATGTATTCGGAATTTGGGCGGAAGAGACGGACTCGCTTAAAAGCGGTATTACCGTTAAGGTTTGCGCCGACGAAGAGGAATTTGAGGCTGTTGACTACTGCGAATATATTCACAGCGTTACCGCGGATATAATTGCAACCTTTGAAAGTGATTATTTCAAAGGCATGCCCGCAGCCCTGCGCAACAGCTATGGCAAGGGCACCGCGTACTACATAGGCTTCCGCGATAACGGCAAATACTTAAATCATTTCTATGATAAAATAACGCATGAGTTTGAGCATTATTCTCCTGCGGACGGTGTTTTTTCAAGTAAACGCTTCAGTGACGATGCCGAGTACCTTCTGCTTCAGAATTTCAACGCCGAAAATACTACCGTTAAAATCCCGCCGGATTATTGTGCACCGGATGGCCGACCAATGCCCGAAACCTTTGACATTCCGGGCTATGGCGTTAAAATATTAAAGAACCGTAAATAATATATTTATTGTACATATAGGGAACTTTTACATAAGATGGTTTCAAATTAATTTGACGGAACTTTTAAAAATAACACTGCTTGGGAAAGAGTCTCTGATGCCGCCGAGGAAGCATTATTCACGGCGGTTTAACGAATATGCAGTATATGCAATCGTCAGCTAAAAACTTGACCTGAGCATACCAGTTCCTGGTATCACAGCGGAAAAAAGTTCTACCAAAACGGCAAAGCCATATCCCTTGTGCGCCGCCATAGGTTGAAGGCTTGCACTCGCCGGAGATTTATTCGCCTCCGTCGTCATTGCTGAGTGCGATTTTCCCGTCCGGAAGCGATGCCGCAAACGACATAGGATTACTGCCGATATTCTTCACACGGCTGTTGGGAACTGCAATAACAGGATCCGCATTACTCATGGAAATACCGATCAATCCCTCTTTTGCCGCAAGGTTTGAATAATAACCAGCCGCACCGAAATGACAGCTGTTCTTCACGCCGACATACGCAATACCGACCTATTTTCATTATATAAATTAAGTGTAGCTAATCATACCTCAAAGCATAGGAACGCACAAAATTTGTGCCGCCTGAGAATTATTCTCAGGCGGCGATGTTGTTTGAATTTCATATCTCAAACCCCTCCGTAATTCCGTTCAGCCTTGCGGTATCTTTCTTAACATAGTACATCTCAGTGATCTGCGAAGTGCTGTGCCCGAGCAAGTCCGCCACCTGTTTCGGGCTTAATGCCCGTATCGTTCCATCAGGCTGTTTTACTCCATTCACAAGATTGGTCGCAAATGTATGACGGAGCGAATGCAATCCCTTGGTTTCAATTCCCGCTTGGTTTAATATCCGGTAGTATCTCTTTCGGAAGTTTACAGGGTTTGTAAATGCCCCATGTTCATCGCATATCAACGGCGCTTCCTCTCCGAAATAAAGCTTCTTGCGCAATTTCTTTATCATTGAATCCAAACTATTGTGATCGGATTCAATGTAGATTTTCTTTTGAAACAGCAGTTTTGTATAGTTTGGTGAATGCAAGGACTTCTTGCAGAATGGTAGGGTCAAGCCACGACCACGTCCCCGGCAGTCCGTTGACCGAGCCTTTTAAGAGCGGTAAATCGCTCAGCGCCTGTCCGTAACTGCCCTCTGCTGTCAATGCCGTTTCATCGGCATTGCTTGTATACGGCAGCGCGGCGCTTAGTAATGCCGCCAGTGTTACTGCGCAGCTAAAAATTCTTTTTGTAGTTCTTTTCATTTGATTTGTCCTCCTTTTATTTTTGGGTAGTGTCAAATTGACACCCCGTTTTTTTATTTTAACTATTGTTAAAACCTTGATTTTTCGGAGGTTTCACGATTTTTGCACAGTTCTGAAAGGTAAAAATA
>DOWI01000063.1 GCA_003519645.1 Oscillospiraceae bacterium | reverse complement strand
GCTTGATATCGGTACCACGCCCTGCCATGTTGGTAGCAATGGTAACCGCGCCGCGCTTACCGGCTTGCGCGACGATCTCGGCTTCCTTGTCATGATGCTTTGCGTTCAGAACCTCGTGCTTGATGCCGCGCTTTGAGAGCATCTTGGACAAAACTTCGGATTTTTCAATCGATATTGTACCCACAAGCACCGGCTGACCCTTTTCATGACATGTATCAATCTGGTCGATGACGGCGCGAAATTTGCCCTGCTCGGTTTTATAGACGCAGTCGGGATGGTCGAGACGAATCATGGGACGGTTGGTGGGAATTTCAACAACGTCCAGCTTGTAGATTTGCTCAAACTCGCGTGACTCGGTCATGGCGGTACCGGTCATACCGGCCAGCTTTTTATAGAGACGAAAATAGTTCTGGAATGTGATGGTGGCAAGGGTTTTGCTTTCGCGCTCGATTTTAACGCCCTCTTTGGCCTCAATTGCCTGATGCAGACCCTCGTTGTACCGCCGTCCGAACATGAGGCGCCCGGTGAATTCATCAACAATCAGAACTTCACCGTCTTTAACGACATAATCCACATCCCGCTGCATGACACCACGTGCTTTGATGGCTTGGTTGATATGATGAAGCAGGGTGACATTGTCAGGGTCCATCAGATTTTCGATCTTAAAGAATGATTCCGCTTTTTGGACACCTGTCCGTGTGAGGGTCGCAGTCCGAGCCTTTTCATCGACGATGTAATCGGCATCGACATTGTCCTGCTCTTCCTTGGCGTCCTGCTCGCGAACCCTGATCATTTTCAGAGTTTTGCNNAAATCGGTGGATTTATCGCCCTGCCCCGAGATAATAAGAGGTGTTCGTGCTTCGTCAATTAGAATAGAGTCAACCTCGTCTACGATGGCGTAGCTGTGGGGGCGCTGCACCTTATTATCCTTATATATAACCATGTTGTCACGCAGATAGTCAAAACCCAGCTCGTTATTGGTGCCATAGGTAATATCGGCGTTGTATGCCGCTTTCCTGTCCTTATTGTCAAGATCATGAACAATCAGACCAACGGTAAGACCGAGATAACGATAAACCTTTCCCATCCACTCGCTGTCGCGGCGGGCAAGATAGTCGTTGACCGTCACAACATGAACGCCTTTGCCGGTCAAGGCATTCAGATAGGCGGGAAGAATGACGGTCTGTGTTTTACCTTCACCGGTTTTCATTTCGGCGATTCGGCCTTGATGCAGGATAATGCCGCCCAGAATCTGAACGGGGAAGTGAGGGGTTCCCAGCACCCGGTCGGTGGCCTCGCGGCAAACGGCGAACGCGTGAGGAAGGATGTCGTCAAGGGTTTCACCCATCTTCAGCCGATCCTTGAGCTTTCCGGTTTGGCCTTTCAGTTCATCCTCGCTCGTTGCGTGATACTTTTCGAACAGAGCAAGCACCTTGTCACAGATGGGCTGGATGCGCTTTATTTCCCTTTTGCTGTAGTCACCGAACATCATTTTTATAAGTCCCATAGAAAGAACCTCCCGTAATCTGAATAAAACGGCAAAGGCCGTGAAAATTTACTGAAAAGCGTTATTACAATACTATTTAATATAACACAATTGAAGGTTTGATACAACTAATTATCTGTAAATACGATGAGACGTATGAATTTGCGGGCAACCAATGGTGGTCTGAAATTCAATTAACTATATACACATTAAGCCCTCAATAGAATAATCAATTCTTGGTTTGCCGAATATCATCCTCCGTTTTTGCCTTATGTATCGTCAAACCCCGCTTTTGAAGGATGGGCAGGAGGTTCTTTTCGATATCGGAGTATTCCATTAATTCTAATTGATCCATAATCGTTCCGTCTTTTATAAGAAAAACATAAAACGGATAATCCACCCAATCACCAAGAGCGTTATAACTACCTTCAATGCGCCAAACCGATTCTATTTGGTCATAGGAATAACTGTCGCCTTTGAGTGAAAAGAACGCCGAATTATCCACAAATTCATAGGTGTAGAATGCAATATCGGTGTGAGCAAGCAGAGGAGTGAAAATCAGACTGCCAATCAGGATGATGTAAGCAAACCCCTTCATAAATTTCGATTCGGATTGAGTGTTCATAATCGCATCATAATCAAGCATCTTTTGCAGTTTTTTCCGGTAAATAAACTTGTAAATCCGCCTACGGATAAAATAAGACAGAGCTATTGCCGTGATTATTGCCGGCAGGAAAACATACAGGGCATTGTAAAGGGCAAGCCCGGTTGAATATTCCGCATTTCCTGAGCTGATAAACAGAAAAAGATAATAAAGCCCCAAAAAAATAAGCGTAAGCGGCAGGGCAAGCAAAAACCATGCCGCAAAAAAAGCAGGGAGTTCGGAAGCACCTGTTTGAATCTTTAAACCATCCCTCAGCGTGTTGAGATCCGGTGCTACGGCATCGTACTTTCCCCCCTCCGGCAGGCTTTTCATAAATGCGAGAAGTCTGTCTTCATAGGCAAGCCGGGTTTTATATTTTTCGCACCTTTGAATCGATTTCACGTAATTCCCGTCAAGAAATTCAGCATAGCATTTTGATGCCAACCGCAGTTTCACCCATTCGTAATAACGGTTGAGGCTCGTTGCAAAAACGTAGTCTGCGGTGTCCTGATCAAGATCATTGTCCGGCTTGAACATATTTTTGTCAAACACGGTTTCAATATCGGTTTTAAGGACGTTGTAGGCAAGCTGGGACTGCTCTTCATTCTGAGCGATCTCGGTGATTCTTGGAATAAAAAGCCTTAAATCCTCGGCTAAAGCCTCAAAGCAGCGGTTCATTTTTTTCGGGGTTTCGATAAAGGGGAAGAAATAGCATTTAAAATTGTTTTGGTCGATCAGAAACATCAAGTCATACAATGAAAAACAGAGATGCTCTTCATTTTTTTCCAGCCAGATGCGGCAGTCCAGAATGCTTTTGGGTCCCACTGAACCAAAGCTGCTGATTGAATAAACAAAATCCAGAATAAAACTGTTGAAATACACCCTCGCCGTAATTTCTTTCAGTCTGTCTTTGCCCTTATATAACGGAAAAAATTCAGAGGTGATGGCACCCTGTGAAGCTGCAAAATCCCGGGATTTTGAACAGAAAGTTGAGATAATCGAATTACCGCTGTCAAATCGATTCAAAATAAATCCACTCCATCATAATACAAAGTGCAAGTCAATGTGCAAAAATTGGATTTATTCCATTATATCATAAGATTGTAAAATCCGGTATGGTTGGGAAACAAATAATTAATCCATCAACAATGGCATCTCACCGAATTTCCCACTTGCCGTTACAGCCCCGGCGTGGTACAATGGAATTAGTAAATGATGGGTATCATTTTATGCAAATAAACAAAGGGAGGCATTTGTATGCTTATTAAACAGCTTTCCATTTTTGTTGAGAATAAGGCGGGTCGGCTTGCCGAGATTACAGCTATTCTAGCCAAGGCGGGTATCGATATCCGTGCTTTGTCGATCGCAGACACCACCAATTTCGGGATTCTGCGGCTGATTGTAGACAAACCGGATGAGGCAGAGAAGGTGCTCAAGGATGCCGGTCTTACCGTATCACTGACCAATGTGATTGGGGTAGGGATCCCCGATAAGCCGGGAGGGTTTTCGTCCGCAATGAAATGTCTTGCCGATGCCGGTATTGGCGTTGAGTATATGTATGCCTTTATTTCACGGGATCAGGGGCGTGCCTGTATGATTCTTCGTGTGGGTGATAATGAACGTGCGATTCAGGCACTGCAGCAGGATGGCGTGGAGATTCTCACCAGCGACCGGATCTATAAAATGTGATCTGTATATGAAAATCACCGATTCAGATCAACTGATTCGGTGATTTTTGTCTTAACTACCCCTCGGCTGAAAGCCGAGGGGTAGTTAAGATTATTACAATTGACTTGCCTCATTCCTTTTGCTTATTTCCTCAACCTGCCGAAGGCCGCTGTTGACCAGTTTTATCAGGAAAAACCATATTGCAACCGTCAAAAGAATTTGCACCGGAAAAAGGTTCTGCAATCCCGTCGGAACCGGTATGGGCATATCCCATATGGCATGCAGGATGACTGGAATAATAAACAGCTGTAGGAATTTTCCGGAAAAAACATGCTTTGAAGAGAGCGGCTGATCTTTTTTAACCATCATAATTGCCGCGCCGGAAACAGCCGCCCAAGCGACATGACCACCGATTGCGAGAACGCCGCGCAGGAATAGAATATCGGTAATCTGATTATAATATTGGCTCATATTCAAGGCGTAGCCTGCTGTTTCAAATACGGCAAAGCCTGCGCCCACCGCCGCACCAATCAGAAGGCCATTTAAAATATATTTTGTATTGGTCTTTCTGATAAAAAACAGCAGAGCCGCAAATTTTCCGATTTCCTCCACAATCCCGACAAGGATTGCACCCCAATAATCCAGCTTTCCGATTTCGACGATCTGGCCGAGAAAAAACGTAAGCAGGAGAGAAAATGCTCCGCCGATGAAGAATACTTTGATTACTTCAAAAAAGCTGACATTGCGCGGCACATTGATTTCCAAGAAGAATACCACGACTGAAAACGGAACCGCAAGCGCACCCATAAAAATCATGCCGGGGATGACATTGGCGGAGTTTTGCCAGCCGAATGCAAGACAGCAGGTCCACAGGATGCCGAACGATGCCATCAGCATCAGGAACACACGGGAGAACAGCCAAGGCTTGGGCCATCCGCTTGACAGCTCGGATTCGGGTGGCGTCGTCAGTGATGTGCCGCTTATAAAAATTTGGTCTGCTTCTTCGGAACTATGCTTTTTGAAAACATCTGAAAAAAGCTGTGAAAATGATATGTTCAGTTTTCCGCTGTCCCCTGTAATTGTGTTAATGGTGTTTTTGATTGCCTTCATGCCGCTGGAGAAAACGTCGTTTTCCGTATTCTGATGCCATGCACCACTGTAATAGATATCCATCATCATGGTTTTATTAATGGGTGTCCAGGGAATATCTGCAGGGTTTGCCTGTGACACCATTTTGACCGGAGTATCAAAGTTAAGAATTCGGTTGTGAACCAGCTGCGATAAGGAAGCGGCGGAAACCGGCCCATAAACAAGCTGATTGACGAGATAATACCACTGGGAGTTTAGCATCTCCGGTGTAACCGGCCTCTCCGTTTGGGGATTACCGTTATTCCATGCGGGTTGATGATAGGCTGCCGACGGGGGAGTTTGAGGGGCGGGGGGAGCCTGGTAGGACGGCACAGGCGGAACTTGTGTGTTACTTTCTGGCGGCGGAGTGACCACAGATCCGGATGCAGCATCCTGCTGCCGGGGNNTCTCAAAACCGCATTTTGTACAGAACATTTGAATCATCTCTTTCCGGGTAAAATATTCGCTGAGTTACGAGATCTAATACCAGCATTTTTTTATATGCATGGCTTACGCTTTGTTTATATCATGATTTTACTATTACGCGACGGGTTTGTCAAAGAAATCAGTAAAATTATAAAGCGTTGACCGTTATGATGCGTACAAAAAAAGGATGGGCGTATGCGTCCGCCCGTCCTTTTTAGAGTATTATGATTCGGTGATAACCCCGCCATTTACATGAAGCACCTGACCGGTAACATACGCCGAATCATTGGTGGCAAGATAAACATAGGTGGGGGCAATTTCAAAAGGCTGTGCGGCGCGTTCCAGAGGAACATCTTGACCAAATTTTGTCACATCCTGTTCCGAAAAGCTGGATGTAATCAGAGGCGTCCATACGGGGCCGGGTGCAACCGCATTTACTCTTATACCGCTTGTAGCAAGAGATAATGCAAGCGAGCGGGTAAAGGATACCACCGCACCCTTTGTAGCGGAATAGTCGATTAGCGTCGGACTGCCTTTATATGCTGTCACCGAGGTGGTGTTAATAATGGACGAGCCTTCTTTTAGATGAGGAAGAGCCGCCTTGGTCATATAAAAATAGCTAATAATATTGGTAGAAAAGGTGTTGCAAAGCTGCTCCGCTGTAATGTCCTTAATGCTGTTTTGCGGATACTGCACTGCGATGTTGTTGACAAGCACATCGACACCGCCGAGCTCATTAACGGCTGCATCAACCACCTGCTGTGCGGAAGGCTCATTTTTCAGATCACACTGGACGGTGATACACCGCCTCCCGAATTTCTGAACCATGGTGACGGTCTCATTGGCGTCGGTCTGTTCACTGTAGTAAGGTACCACGATATCGGCCCCCTCTTTTGCGAACGCGACTGCCACAGCCTGACCGATCCCGCTGTCACCACCGGTGATGATTGCGACCAGCCCTTTCATTTTGCCCGAGCCTTTATATGTGGGATCATCGACAATGGGTTTCGGATTCATTTCCTGCTGTGTTCCGGGCTGCATATTCTGTTGCTGACGAGGAAAGCTGTCCGGCAGGCTTGCCGGTTTCTGTCCCGAATAAGTGTTTGTTGTATCCGCCATAGATCATAACCACCTTTTAAATTTCTATAATTTTAGAACCAATGTTATTATTGCCGATACAACGATTGGTAATTCCCAATAATATAAAGTGGATGCTTTAAATGAATAGAAACTCACTTAAAGCATCCACTTAAGGAAAATCCAGCTGTCTATTTGGATTAACGTTGGTTCATTCCCTTACCCGCTTCATAATGTCAGCATGTTAATATGAATTATGGATTATACGTTCCCCACTGACATGGCGTTTTACCGCTAAGCGCGGCAATCAAATCAGCTGGACGGTTGTTCTCCAGTTCAATCCATGGTCCAAAGTCCTGTATCAGAGAAAGGCAGTGCGCATCTGAATTACATAAAAGCGGCCACCCCTGTATGACGGGCTGTTCTTTTACAAGCCTGTCTGTATCACCGAAACGTGATATCTCAAACGCATGGAATCCTACATCAGGTATGGTTCCGAGTGAAGCCACAACGCTGTAAGAATCCCGATCAATATGGGCGGGAAAGGTGGATCCCCCATATTTTTGAACCAGCTGCGGAACATCGTCAATGCTGATGGATGACGCCGTAGTCAGCAGGGTTGAACAAGTGCCGGTAACTCTGTCATCCTCATCCATAATGATCTGCGTGCCGAAAATATCAGATTGGTTTTTAACAGGCGGCAGCTTAGCTTCAACCAAGGCATCAAACTCCATGGCGGCTTCAAGCGTCGGAAACAAACAGATAACGTGACATTCCTCGGCGGTGCAAAGCTCCATACCCGCAATTACAATCAATCCGTTCTTTTTTGCTGCCTTCACAATAGCGGGACAGTTTTTGCTGCTATTATGATCGGTAAGGGCAATCATATCCAGTCCCGCCAGCAGTGCCATATTTACAATATTGTTGGGTGTCATATCATCATCGCCGCAGGGAGACAGGCAGGAATGAATATGTAGATCATAGTACACTTTCATTTGTATTCATCCTGCCTTTCCGAATAATCAATATCGATGGGTGGAAAAACCGTCAACATTATATTTTTAATTATGCAGTAATCGGTCGATTTTCACCGCAAGCAGAAAAGACGTTTCCGAGCTGCGGAGAATCGGAATGCCCTCGGTCACGGCTCGCTCCCTTGCATCTTTATCCAAAGCCGCATCCTCGGGAAGTATAATGCAGGCGGTATCTGCAAGAACAGCGACGGCTATCGCATTTAGATTGCCCATTACGGTAATCCATGCGTCTCCCTCACGCGCCCTGCCCATTACCCAGCTTAAAAGATCACCTGCGTAACCGCCGGTAACCTCCCGTGAGCCGTCTCCTTCAACCAATATTTCCAGATTCAATCTCTTTACAAGCTCGGTTACAGTCATTTTAAATGTCCTTTCCGGGATTTGATGTCTTTTTACTTCTTCCGAGTCTCCCTGAATTCACTCCCCGTTTCCGTTTCGGGGACAGTGCCTTCAAGCTGGGATAACTGACTTGCGATATCCTGTATCTGCCGCCTCATAAGAAAGATACAATCGGTTTCCCGTGCAAGCCCCCGAACAATATCCTCGGCAAGCGCACGACAGGTGGGTGCCCCGCAAGATCCGCAATCCAGCTTGGGCAGACGCTGTGCAATTATATCAATTTCATTCATAATGCGCATGGCATCCTCAACATTTTCGGCAAGGGTCATGACAGGCGCATATTCTAGCGGTTCGGTCCATAAAAGCTGTCCCAGCCCTCCCGCATCATCCAATCTGTTGCAGGAGACCGGCAGATACTTTCGGAGTCTATGTATACGTGCTCTGGCGACATAACCGTTCTCGGCCGAAAAAATCCCACCGACACAGCCACCTGCGCAAGCGTTCAACTCTATAAAATCCAACTCCTGTAGCTTTTCATCCTCCAGCTCCTCCAGAACCTTAATCACATTTTCGATTCCGTCTGCCGAAAGGTGGTTTTCATTCAGCAGTCCTGCTGCTTCCCCGCCGATTGACGACCAGCTAACGCCGATAATGCCCGAATGTGCCATGGGCTCAATATTTTCAATTTTATTCATACAGCCAACCAGCTTGGGATAAATATCGCTGATTGCCAGTACACCATCTACATTAGAACGCTCGATACCAATCGGAACCCTGACGTCTGTTACCTTGGCCGCACAGGGTGATAAAAAAAAGATGCCAATTGCGTTGGTCGGTAGACCGGTGGTTTTTATTGCCTGCTCCCGGGCAAGCATTGCCGCAATTTCCATGGGAGCGCGCAGCGAAAGCACATGCTGGCACAGATCGGGAAATCTGACGCGAATCAGGCGCACCACTGCCGGACAGGCAGAGCTGATTACCGGTTTTTTTAGCCTGCCGTCAGCCAAAAGCTGCCGGGTGGCATCCGATACAACCTCAGCCGCACGAGAAACCTCAAACACATCGTCAAACCCCAGCGATTTAAGCCCGTTCAGCACATAATCAATATCATTCAGACGGTTAAACTGACCATACAATGCGGGAGCGGGGAGCGCAACCGTATATTGAAAGTCATCCAGCATATCCAAGCTGTCATGCTGCGCCTTTTTGGCATGGTGAGGGCACACGCGGATACATTCACCGCAGTCGATACAGCGTTCAGATATAATTTGCGCTTTACCAGCGCGGACACGTATCGCTTGTGTGGGGCAGCGCTTTATGCAGTTGGTGCAGCCGACGCATAAATCCCTGTCCAGCGTAACCGAATGAAAAAAGCGATCCACAAATCTCTCCCCCTGTTAAAAAATTCAGCCCTACTCGGGCTTAATCAATACCGCCATGGTCAATGTGGTACCCTTTCCGACAACGGTATCGATCTCGAGTATGTCTGTATATTTTTTGATATTTGGCAAGCCCATTCCGGCGCCGAAGCCCAGCGAGCGGATATTATCCGGGGCGGTTGACCATCCCTCTTGCATTGCCTTGTCCAAATCGGGAATTCCCGGACCGTCATCTGTCAGAATGGCTGTAATGCGGTCGGGCATGATCTCAACATCAACAACCCCTCCCCCCGCATGAATTGCCATGTTTATTTCGGCCTCATAAATTGAAATCGTCATTCTCCGTACAACATCGGAATCAAAACCCAGCCGCTTTAGCTTGCGTTTTACTTCACCCGAAGCTTCCCCGGCGCGGGTAAAATCATCGCCTGGCACCTTATAATGTAATTTCATTTAAGATTCATGTCCTTTCGCCAGGATTTATGTCCATGGGGCGAGCATAAATCCAATTTTATAAAAGGGCGTATCCTCCATCACATACTGTTATCGGCAATGCCTATATATCACCGGTTGCCCGAAACTGCTTCCCGTGGTTATCCGCGAAGCCCCGCTTCATAAAGCATGCCACATGCCGGGAACATGCGAAGTGGCGTTTTCATCAAAACAATCCCCCGGTCACAGGCAAGATCGATGATTTCCTGACTCGGCTCTTTGCCGCGCACAAAAACATTACATACCATGTCCATCATGTCAGCAGTCCTGACCACCTGCGGATTTACAAGTCCGGTCAGCAATACAGACTGGTCTTTGACGAACGCCAATACATCGCTCATCATATCGCTGCCACAGGCATTGTGAACCTCATTTTCTAGATGGTCTTGTCCTGAAATCACTTTGGCATTCAGAATATTTTGAACATCAGATATTGTCATAAAAGCTCCATCCCTTTCTGCCGTCGGGAATTTTGCCGTCAGGCATATCCCTCTCCCATAAGTTACGATCCTGCTATAGTATAATATACACGCTTTACAGCACCGCTGCAACCGTTTGGTTTAAATATTCCGGTTTGGTTTGCTTCTTCCTGCTGTATCATAGGGTAATATTTATATTCATCTTCCCATAGGAATTAATGGGAACAGGAAGAAAAAATTCTTCATTCCCGGTCAGCCTGCCGACCATAGTGGGGGCCGCCTTTTTTAAATATGGTTCATGTCCTCTACGGCATGAATCCCGGAAAGGACATTGGTTTTTATATGTGGATTGATACGGGAATGGTGGCGCTGTACCTTGCCGTGCTGATTGGAATTGGACTGCGGGGACGGGTAAAGGATGTAAAAGGCTTTACTGCTGCCGGTGGTAAATACGGAACGCTGACAATATTCGCGTCGCTGTCAGCCTCCTATATCGGCGGCGGTTACTCCTCAGGCAATGCTGCCGAGGCTTTTTCCGAAGGGATCGGCATGACGATTGCGCTGTTCGGATTTAGCCTATCAACCATCCTGATTGGCAAATACCTTGTCCCCGGTGTACGAAGATTTGAGGGCGAGGCAACGGTTGGCGGGATAATCGGTGTTTGCTATGGGCGAGCTGCAAGGGTTTTGACAGGTATATTCTCATTTGTGTGCTGCGCGGGCGTTGTCGGGGCTCAGATGGGGGCGATCGGGCTGGTGTTCAATGTACTGCTCGGCATTCCCCCAAGGCTGGGTATACTTATCGGATGCGGGATTGTGCTGCTATATTCCACATCCGGCGGACTGCAGTCTGTCATCATGGCAGATCTGGTTCAATTTGCTATGCTGGCGGTGGGAATGCCGCTGCTACTTATCATGGCGCTGAACCGTACAGGAGGCACCGAAGCCATGCTGCAGACATTACCCTCCGGCTACTTAAATCCCTTCAACGGCACCACACCCTCCGGCTTTTTCTCGATGTTTATTACCATGATGTTGGGCGAAGCGCTTGCTCCGCCCTATACACAGCGCCTGCTTATCGGACGCAACCCGAAGGGAACGGCGAGAGCCACTATTTTCAGCGGTCTGTTTTCTGTTCCGTTTTTTATTATTACAGGCATGATCGGCATGGCGGCATATTCTCTCCATGTGACGGGTGACGCCAGAGCTGCAATGCCGGCTCTGGTGATGGAAATCCTCCCCACGGGCATACGCGGACTGGTGATGGCATCCATGGTATCCATCATTTTGTCGGCCGCCGACGGATTTTTAAACGGTGCTTCGC
>DOWI01000291.1 GCA_003519645.1 Oscillospiraceae bacterium | reverse complement strand
CGGCATAGAAATCCTCTCTTTGCAATTTTTTCTCCTGACCATTGGCAAAAATATTTTGTAATAAAAATAATTGTACTGTCATTGCAGCCATTATAGTAATCGCATAGAATTATAATTACTTATTTTTGACTTAAGCTTCTTCCGCCGGNNAAACAGCCAGAAGCCCAGAAAAAAAGCGAAATGAGGCGGCGCCCTTCCGAATCGGGCGCCGCTTCATTTTGAATGTTTCCCGAACTGTAAAGAACAGTCTGAACAAAAGGTGGGCAACGACTACAATCTGCCCTTTTCATGCGGCGGCAAGCGATTCTTTCACCTTTGCTTGCCCACATTTTAACCGCCATTCAATCGTGCGTCGCCGGATATTCGTTCGACAGATAATAGAGCGGTTTCTCATCCTCTTCGATTTGCGGAAAGCGGCCGTTCTCTTCCAGAAAGCGGTTGTCCACTCTGTCGTCGTTGACCTGGGATACTTCTCCGATCAGCGCGGGGCCGTGGCCTCTTTCACCCCAGAACTGATGGTACTGCCCCGGCATAAACGTCACGCTTTCACCGGGCTTGACGCGAAGGACGCTTCCGGCCTCCGCTTCATATTTTCTCCCATCGCTGAAGACNNACCGGCGTGCTGGCAAGCTTCTCATCGGGAGTCGAATTGTAAAGGCGGATCATCAGGTTGCCACCTCCGCGATTGATGATATCCTCCATCTTCTTAAAGTGAAAATGGTAGGGCGTAATCTGGTTTTCTCCTACAATCATGATTTTTTCCGCATAGGTTTTCACATACTTTTTGAGTTTCAGATTCCCGTTTCTCAGAGTGAAAAGGAGCAGCCCGATTTTACTAAAATCGCCGCTTCCAAAGTCCGTGATGTCCCATCCCAGCATATTGTCGCGGATTTCGTCATATTCATGGCCTTTGTCTTTCCAGTCTTCTGGGCGCCAATAGGCATAAGGAGGAAGAAGAAATTGTTTCTCCCTCATCAGGTGGACGGCTTCCCGCATCAATTTATTGATTTCAGAACGTTTCAAAGCCAAAGCCTCCTTTATGATAGTATCAGATTTTATTTTCTGAAAGCATAATTTCGAGATTGCCCGAGGAGGTACTCTTGATTTTATCTTCATCCGTGACGAAATCGAGGACCGCGTCAATTACGGCCATCTCTTTGAGGTGGGAATAGTCTTTATAATAGTTGAACTCCTTTTCTCCCGAATTGGAAATCAGAAGACAGTCGGCAAAGCGGGAAACGGGAGAATAAGCATATCCCGAAACCACGATGGTCCTGAGGTCCCTTTCTTTTGCGAGCTCCAACGCCTGAACAACTTGTTTGGAACTCCCAGACTGAGAGATTGCAAAGACAATGTCGTTTTTCTGGGCCAGATTGATGAAATTGAGAAAGCATTCCGGCAGGCTGTTATACGTGCAGCGAATGCCGAGCCGGCCGAGGCGGAAACCCATATACAGCGCCAGAGGGCTCGTGTTTCCGACGGCGACGAGGTGGACGTAGTTNNCTGCGCGCACTGCTGCAATTGCCGCGGGTCGATTTTTCTTCCAATCGCGGCGATATCCTTGGCATAGTTTTGAAAAACGTCAGAGCCTGAGCTTCTTTTTTCCATCGAAGCGGCATGTGCTTTTTCACCCGTGCGGCCTAAATCTCTGGAAAGGCAGATTCGCATCTGGTAATAGCCGTGGTAGCCAAGCCGCTTGCTCAGGCGCACCACCGTGGCGTCGCTCACGCCGCTCAGCCCGGCAAGTTCCGAAACGTTGGAATTTACGGCATCCTCCGGGTTTTTCAAGATGAAATCGGCAACTTTTCGCTCCGCCATAAAGATGTCGCCGTAATGGGCTTTGATCCGATCCATAACCGTCCGGTCATTTTCGCCGTTCATAAAGAAATGCCTCCTCGAAAACGCTACAGCGTCATGTCCGTATGAATCCGCGTCAGGACCTCAAAATAAGGAAAACGCTGTCTTCTGCGGCAGGCGGCTAAAAACAAATCTGAAGCCCGGCCACAAAAGAGTCCCCCAATCCAATGGTATATTTCGGCCTATCGATATATTTGGAAGGAACCAGAATCGCTTCTCTTCCGTACCCGCTGTTTTTGAGCGCTGCAGCATCTTTTTTCCCCTTTTCGCTGAGCGAAAGCTTTACGACTTCCGCCAGCCTGTCCTTTGTCCCGTAGAAACCGCCCATTGCTTTTGCAGTGGCCAGCAAATTGCCGTAAATCAATCCGCTTTCTATGTCGCAGCCGTCTATCCGGTCGCCCGCATACAGGGAATAATCCTTGGTGTGGACGATAACGCCTTTACGGACCCGGAATTTTCTGCGAATCGCAACCATTCCCTCCACGCAGGAAAGAATATCATCCGGACGGACGGTTGCCCCGTACAGCGCCAGCGTGCTTTTCAGTTCTTCTTCGTTCAGGCTTACGATGTCGATATACGGATAGATTGTTTCCATGCAGAATTTTTTGATGTCATTGCTATGATAGTGGGCGTCTTCAAAGAATACAATCCCCTTGGGGTTTCCCCTTTTATATTTTTTGAGATGCTGTCTGATGAAATCGAGACGTCGCTGCAAATCCTCCCTGCTTCTCAGGCAGTTAAAGCTGGAAAGCACATTGCTGCTGAATTTCTGTGCATTTGATTCTATATAAGAAAAATATGGTTGTGAAAGCGGAAGGGAACCGTTCACTGTAACGTTGGTCAGGATCAGTCGGTTGGAAACGGGAACGCGCAATTCTCGGTCGGAGAAATGAACAGTGCCTCCCTTCTGAAACTGGATGATGTAGTGGACTTCCTGCTTGTTCTTCTGGCTCAGCTGGCCCGTATGAACCGGGCGGCCGGACTCCGAGACGGTATAAATCAAAGGAGAGTCGAGGATTTTGCAGACTTCTTTCGAGTCGTCGGTAAGGTGAATGACGGAAGGCATCCCGACCGCTGCGAGAGCCATGGCGGCCTGAGCCGGCGTGCCGCCAATCGCCCGCCTGAACCGGAAATTCCGATTCATCAGCTCCAAGTTTTTCAAGTCGACTTCACCGCCGATTCCGTTTACACAGAAATAGGCGATGGTCTGAATCAGTTCCTGTGGGGTAGAGATTTCGGCGGCAGGGCACAACTCGGAGGATTTCAGCCCTGGAAGGAAACGCTCAATCAGTTCGTTCAGCTTCTCAACCTGAAACTCACACAATAAGTCGAGGTTTGTGGTAAGGCCCATCGCAGGAAAGCGGTTTTCAGAAATACGCTTCTGAATCGTTTTGCCAAGGCTTCCAAATAAGGCGAGATATTTTTCTTCGATTTCCATTTTTCCACGCTCCATCAGCAGTCAGCCTGCCGGGTCCAGCAGGGCGAAAGAGCGAATCTTTTTCAGCACAATGTCCATAGCTGCCTGCTCCGAAGGGCCCCACAGGTTTTCGCAGGAATATTTGAAGCCTTCTTTCCGGAGCGTCTTCACATACGTTTCACCCATTGCCACCTGGATATCCGTGCAGATGTTCACCTTCCGGATGCCGTGGCGGATGGCGTTCTGCACCTGGGCAAGCGGTATCCCGCTACCGCCGTGCAGCACAATAGGCAGGCCGACAAGCTCGCGAATTCGGTCCAGCCGTTCAATGTTGAGGTGCGGTTTGAACGTGTACTGTCCATGCTGTGTACCGATGGAAACCGCAAGGGCGTCAACGCCGGTCTCCCGGACAAATTTCAGAGCCTGGCCGGGGTCCGTCTGTGCCGCTTCGGGCGTGTCGGCTTTTNNCCAGCCTGCCAAGCTCCCCTTCCACCGTAATGCCCGCTGCGTGGGCTCGCAGCGCCACTTTTCTGGTAACGGCGATATTTTGCCCAAACGGCAGCGCAGAAGCATCCATCATCACGGAAGTGAAGCCGGCATTGACTGCATTGTTGCAGGCCTCGAAGGAGGGTGCGTGATCCAGGTGCAGGGCAACGGGAACCGTGGAGTTTTTCGCAGCCAGGTAGGCAGTTTCCACTGCGCCCTTAAAGCCTCCCATTCGGTTGATTTCCAATATTCCGCACTGAAGAATAACCGGGATATCCGCCTTTTCAGCGGCGTGGATAATTGCTCTGGCCACCTCGTATGACCAGAATTCAAACNNGACAGCAATTTTTTTTTCTTCAGCAATCTCAAGGATATTTTTCATTGTGACTAAATTCGTTCGTATCATTAAATAATCGACTCCTTCGCCAAATCTGTGGAAATGGCTTGCACTCACTTTTTTATCTGTGCTATAATTTTTCATATCAGTATGGCAGATTGAATTTGCTGCTTCGCAGCATCCAAGGCCGCGGGCTGGCGGTTGAACAGCCAGCCGTTGAAAGGAATAAAAACATGAGCAGTCCGTCGCAGAGACATCAAAAAATACTGGAACTGATTGAAAGCAAGGGAAAGGTCTCGACCGTTGAGCTGACTGAACTTCTTCATACATCCCGGGAAACGGTCCGGCGCGACCTGAACTTTCTCTCCGATAAAGGTTTGTTGATCAAAACGCATGGCGGAGCTATCTCAATGGAACACAAGGCCGCATTTGGATTTTTTACACCACTAAACAATCGCCGGAACGCCTATCAGCAGGAAAAGCAGGCGCTTTGCCGCCATGCCGCCTCCCTTGTGGAAGAATACGACACCATTTACCTTGACAACAGCACAACCGTAGAGCATTTGATCGACTATATCCCTAAGTATTACAAGCTGACCTTCGTGACAAATTCCGTCCTTCTTCTGACGAGGTTCTCCATGCTGCACAATCAGAATTGGAAAGTGATTTCTTTGGGCGGAATGCTCAGCTATGAAACGTGCTCCGTCAACCGCTTCATCGCAATGAACAGCCTGAGGCTCTTTGAGCCAAATAAAGCATTCCTCTCCTGTCATGGGATTGGGGAAGATTTTTTTGTGACAGATACCGAAATTGATGATGTGGAAATTAAGAAGTATATTGTCAGCTCCTGCAAAGAAACAGTGCTTCTGGCCGATTATTCCAAAATACCGCGCCCGGGCGTCATCAAAATCGCGGATGCGTCCGCTTTTCATACCATTGTGACAAACAACAATGTCAATCCGGAATTTCTATGCCGGCTGGTATCCCACGACTGTAACGTAAAGCTGATTCCCTGATTCTTTTCCGGCGTCGACTGGCTGGGACACTTTGGGCTGTTTCGGCGAATGTCTCCCTAAACGGCCCGGATTTTCCTGCTTGGAACCGCAAAACGTCGCCCGAGCAGCCGTGCTAAAAATCAGGCGTCTCGGTACAACGGCGCTTTGCCGACCGTCTGAAACAGTTCGAGCTTCTGGTAGACCGTTTTCTTCATGGCAGCGATGCAGGGCGGTTGAATCACGTTCGGCTCCCGAAGACCGGTATCTTTGAGCACCTCGCGCATTTCCGTGAAATATGCTGCCTTGATATCGCTGGAAATATTGATTTTATTGATGCCGAAGACGACCGACTGCCCGATTTCCTCATCCGGGTTGTTGGAACCGCCATGCAGAACGAGCGGAACGGAAATTTTCGATTTGATTTCGCGGAGCAGGTCAAGCCTCAATTTCGGCTTCATGCCCTTTGGATAGAGGCCGTGGGACGTCCCAATGGCGATGGCGAGGGCATCCACGTCGGTCTCTTCCACAAATTTTACGGCTGCCTGGGGATCGGTATAGATAATCCGATGGGCAGCGGCCGCCTTGGGGTCGGTGGAACCGATGGTGCCGAGTTCGCCTTCGACGGAGACGTCCACCGCGTGGGCCGTCTCGACCACCTTTCTGCAGAGGGCGACATTCTGCTCGAACGGCAGCGCGGAGCCGTCAATCATGACGGAAGTAAATCCGCTTTGAATCGCCAGGACGACCTGCCGGAACGTCGCTCCATGGTCCAGGTGGATGCAAACAGGCACGGTGGCCTTGTGGGCCTTTTCGATGATTGCCCGGACCATTTCGACGCCGATGAAGCTCAGCTCGTCGGGATGAATCGCGATGATAACCGGAGCATCCTTTTCCTCGCACGCATCAAAGACGCCGTTCAGCATAGAATAATCGCTGATGTTAAACGCCGGCACGGCAAAACCGTGCTTGTTGGCCACTGCCAAAATGCTTTTCATGTTCATTAACATCTGAAAAACCTCCAATATAATTTTGTGTAGATTCTGCTCCGTGGATTCAGCTTTTGACGGAGCCGGCCGTCATCCCTGCAATGAAATAGCGCTGGAAAAACAGGAAAAGGAAAAGCACGGGCAGTGAGCCGAGAACGCTCATCGCCATCATCTCGCTCCACTCGTAGGAATGCTGCCCCATCAGCATGTTAATACCAATCGGGACGGTACGCATGTCATTGGTTTTCGTCAGGGTCAGGGCAAAAAGATATTCATTCCACGCCTGCATAAACGTATACATTGCAACGGCGACGATTCCGGGCAAAGCGGTGGGGACCAGAACCGTCCAAAGTGCCCGGAAACGGGACCCTCCGTCAATCATTACCGCTTCATCGAGTGCGCGCGGCATCGTGTTGAAATACCCCGTCATCATCAGGATGGCATAAGGAAGTGTAAAGAGCAGATAGGTTAAAATCAGCGCCCAGTATGTGTTGTAGAGCCTAAAGACAACCATCAGACTCAGATAGGGAATCAGCAACGTAATGGGAGGTACGGCCTGCACGCTGATAATGACGGCGTTGATGGTGCTTTTGCCCTTGAAGTTGAACCGGCTGAAACTGTAGGCCGTCAAGATGCTCAGCACAAGCGTCAGTGCAACGACAACAAGAGAAACGAAATAACTGTTGGCGAAGAACCGGAGTTTTCCAGGGTCATGCAGAATCTCGCGGTAGGCATCAATAGTAAATACGCGTGGGAACCATGTCGGCGGCCATGCAAATATTTCGGCATTGGGCTTGAATGAGGAAAGAATCATCCAGAAAACCGGGAATCCGGCGAAAAGCGCACCGAGAATCAGCAAGGCGATGATAATAATTTTGACATAGCCCTTTTTCTTTCCGACCAAATTTATTCACTCGCTTTCTGATGCCGGACATAAAAGATCGCGATAAGCGTGCAGACAATCAAGACGATCACCGAACTTGCCGAGGCCATGGAATACTGATATTTGCTAAAAGCCTGTTTGTAAATATAAGTGCTCAGCGTATTCGTCGCGTTGATCGGCCCGCCGGCCGTAGTCATCCAGATCAGCGCGAATTGCTGGATGGTCCAGACGAAGTCGAGCATGACGAGGCTGATCAGAATCGGCTTGAGCTGCGGAACCGTGATTCGGAAAAATGTCTGCGGCATATTTGCGCCGTCGAGAGCCGACGCTTCATACAGGTCGTAGGAAATTCCCTGCAGCCCCGCAAGGATGCTGATCATATAAAACGGATACCCTGCCCAGATATTGATAAAAGTGACGGCATGGAGCGCCAGGCTGGTGGAGCTGAGCCACTCGATATGGCCGATTCCCGGGCCGGCAACAGCCTGTATCAGGTAGTTGATTACGCCGTTCGGGTCAAACATCAGCTTCCAAAGAATGGCGATGACCGAGGCGGTGAACACCCAGGGCAGAACATATATCACACGGAACACTGTTTTTGTCGACCGTTTCAGGTACGAAGAATTCAGCAGCATGGCAAACAGCATGCCGAGGATTAAGTGCGCCACCACACTGATACATACAAAATGCAGGGTATTCCAGATGGCGTTCGCAAATTCACTGTCTGTTAAAATCGAAAGATAATTGGAAAAGCCGACGAAGGAAGGGGATTTTTCAATGATCACGTTATTGAAAAAGGAATAGCAGATTACCATAACGATTGGGAGAATCAGCAGCAGAACCATAAGGAGCGACGTCGGCAAAATGTAGAAATAGGGCTCACACTTTTTTTTCAACCTTTGCCATCTATTATTTTCATGGCGAATAGAGGATGCGTTTTCTTCTGGCACCTGAATCGCCCTCACTTTCTTGGAACGGGGCAGTGCGTTTTCGCACCGCCCCTTTGTTTTGGCTTTAACGGTTTGGCTAGGTTTTATTGAAATGCTTTTTCCCATTCGTTCTGGACGTTTGCAAGCATTTCATCGGCGGATTTAATTTCGCCTTTCAGGTAGAGCTGGAACTGTTTGCTGTAGGACCTCATCAAATCTTCTGAAGTCGGGATTCCCGTGAACTCGTTGATGCCGTAGCCCGCTTTGTAGATGTCATAGGTCTGGCTAAACAGTTTGTCGGCCTTGGAATAATCGGGCTCAGCTTTGGCACTGCCCGGGAAAGCGTTGGCCAGGACGGCTAACTGCGCGTTGACTTCTGGGCTCATCAGGTATTCAATGAATTTCATGGCCTCTCTTGGATGCTCCGGATTTGCAGAGACGCCGATGCCCCAATTTGCAACGTCCATCCCACTTTTTCCGGTGTAACCTTCCATTTTTGGCACGCCCATGGTGGTAAAGTTTAGCTTTGGATTTTCCTTTTTAATGGTCACCAGGTGGGCGAGGGAATCCGTCATGAAGGCCACGCGGCCGTTGATGAAGTTTTCAGTCATGTCCGCTTCCGTCATGGAAGTCGCCCCGGATGCAACGACACCTGCGTCAAACAGGGATTTGACAAAATCGACGGTCTTCGTCATTTTCTCATTGTTTGTAAGACTTGGTTTGCCGTTGTTCAGCATGTTGCCGCCGGATGCCCAGAGCCAACTCATCAGGCAGTTTTGGATACCGCTCGGCGAGTTATCGGAAAGTTGAATAATCCAGCCGGACGCCTGTGGATTTTTCTTTTTTACGGCTACGCAGTCGTCTTTGAATTCAGCCCACGTCTTCGGCAGTTCAGAGATGCCGGCCGATTTCAGAAGGTCAAGATTCACATACATGGGGTATGCGAAATTAACGACCGGAATCATGTAAGCTTTTCCATCCACCTGAATCTGTGACGCAAGCTGAGCCGTGTCATAGTTGTCCTGTTTCATCAAGTCCGACAGATTGGCAATGGAACCTTGCTTTGCAAAGTCATATACCCAGGAGCCGTCGAGACCCACTACGTCCGCCATTGTTCCGGCCGCGGCGCCCGCCGCAATCTGTGTTTTTGTATCTGCATAGGGATTGCTCAGCAATTTGATGTTGATGTTCGTGTCTTTTGTAAACTGGTCGCATATTTTGCGGAGAGAACCGCTCGGTAATTCTTCCTCCCACCATTGCTGAAACTCCAGCGTTACGGCCTTGCCGCCAGATGCAGCCTGAGACGCGGCACCTTCTGAAGCTTCAGAAGAAGTTCCTCCTCCACCTTGGCAGGCGGAGATACCAAAGACGAGTGACGCGACTAATAGCGCTGCGAAGCTCTTTTTGGCACAAGTATGGAAATTCATATTTTTTCCTCCCTCAAAATTGAATCAAAACGCCTCTGTCCTTTCAAGCTTCAAATTAGGCGCTTCTATCATTCCCCCCTGTCAATAGTTTAAAAGCGAAAGGACAAGGACACTCGGACCGATTTCAGCGTTGTGCAAAACACTGGCCAAATGCCAGTGCAGCAATTTTCATCGCTTCGCACAAGATATTTTGAGATTGTTTCGCTATGTAATAGTTAGATTGTTGCTTATCGCTTATTTTACAAAACTGCATTTGCGTTACAACTATATTATAGATATTTTTTTCATAATGTCAAGATGTTTTGTGTAAAAAACTTAAATAATGTGTATTAATGTGTATTTTGCATATAGTTACATATCAATTTGATTACTATTGAAAATTAAATTTTCAATATTTTTTCTTGATCACAAAAAAAGCGCCGATTGTAAAATGAAGTT